>DASQEG010000319.1:0-22880 GCA_035633775.1 Bryobacteraceae bacterium | reverse complement strand
CGTAAGTGCGGACGCCTCCCGGGTTGCTCTGTCCGCCACCCACGTCTATGTGTTTCCTTTCAGCACTGGATGGGATTCCGTGAAAATCCTGTCACTTGCGACGGGCGTTGAGACGGCCTGGAACATCAATCTCAATGGTAGTGCCGGCGGGCGCGTTACGCCGGACGGACGCTATCTATATATCGGCGGCGTGCTCCGTTACGACGTACTCAACAAAACTCCGGAGACGAACCCTGGCTACTTTTCCGTTTCCTGCTCTGATCTATGGTTCACTCAGGACGCCTCTCGCATATTCACCAGTTGCGGCGAGTTCCGCCGTTCGACTGAAGGCTCTAACACTGAACCCGTCTACGGCGGACGGCTGTTCGAACGCGGCACCGCCTGGGCCACTCACTCGGCTGCACGGAAGCTTGTCGCGGCAGTGCCGGTTCCCGCTCAGCCCGGCTACAACCAGGCGCCCGAACCAGCGAAGATCTCCCTGTTCTCTGACGATTACCTGACAGCCGTCGGTTCGCTGGATGTTCCAAAGATGCCTGCAGGCGCGCAGCAGGTCGCCGCGCATGCCCGCTGGCTCTTCTGGAGCAATAGTGCCGACCGGCTGTACGCCATTGTTCAGGCCGACGAAGCTTCAGGCTTGCTCTTCGACTACGCGCTGTACACGGTATCTTTCGATACCAGCTGCGGAGTCACTCTCGGGGCAGCTTCGGCCTCCGTAGGTCTGGGCGGCGGCACAGGTACCCTGGCAGTCAGCGCTACTGCAGGATGCGTGTGGCATCCAACATCGAGCGCTCCATGGCTGATTGTGGCGCGGAACGGCGTCGCCACCGGCAGCACGGCTGTAAGTTAAATTGTCGAGCCATAAACGACTGCGGTTGCTCGCACCGCGACCATCACCATCGGGGGGCAGACATTTACGATGGCGCAGCCGGCCGGTTCACCTGCGGGTGCCGGACCCACACGCGTTTTGCCGTTCCGGGTTACAGACGCTGAATATAGCCTTGCTCTCGACCGAATCGTGGCAGTCAGCCCGTCTCCCGATACGCTCAGCATCTACGATCCGCTGACCCTCATTCGAACTGTAGTCGCTCTGCCGCGTCCTCCGACCGCGCTCACGCTCTCCATCGACGGTCTCAGCGCGGCCGTGGGTCACGACGGACTCATCAGCATTGTCAACCTGCAGACGGCGGTTGTTGAGAAGACTGTTGCTGTGTCCATCAAGGTGTTCGACCTCGCCCTCGCCCCGAACGGCTGGGTGCATGCAAGCGCAAGTGGAGGTTGGGGTACGGCCGTATCCATGAACACCGCAACCGGGGCTGAAACGAAGGTCGATCTCCTGTACAGGGGTGAGTACTTCCGGATTCACCCGCATGGGGGAGCTCTGTACTCAGCTGAAGGCGGTGGCACAACCGCCCGCTGGGGGATTGAGGACGGCCCCCTCAGGTTTGAATGGCAGAAGAGTGATCCACCCCTGTGTGGCCCGATGTGGTTTCTGGCGGATGCGCGCCTGGTGGGCCGTTGCCGTAACGTTCTGCGCACCGCCAGCACGTCAAATGACGACCTGAAATACGCCGGCAAGCTGTCCGGTAGCACGGGGGGAATCGTAGCTGCGACCCACTCTCCCGAACGCCGAACGCTCGCAGCAGTCGCCACCGTGGACTTGTGGTCCCTGGAAGCTACCGAAGTTACGCTGCACGATGACGAGTTTTTGGCGTTGACCGGCCGTATCACGCTGCCCAACTTCCCCGTGCCTGGGCAGACGATCAGCAGCAACGGCAAGCATCTGTTCTGGAGCAAGGACGGGGCGCGCCTTTACGCGGTGATGCAGGCCGAGTCGGGAGCGCTGCTGAATGACTATGCCCTCCACATCATCTCGCCGGAGTACAACGCATCAACGTGCACGTTCACTCTCAGTGCCGCTTCGGCGCAGGCGTCTGCAAGCGGGCTGAATGGGTCCATCGCTGTGACCTCGGCGGCGTCCTGCGTGTGGCAGGCGAAATCAAATGCAGCCTGGATCACGCTCAACACCGGTCAGTTCGGCGCAGGTCCCGGTACAGTCAACTTCGCCGTTGGACCGAACCTTACAGCCAGTTCGCGCAGCGGCACCATCACCGCCGGAGGCCAGACCTTCACGGTCACCCAGGCGGCGGGGGATGCGAGTACGTTCTGCAGCGGGAACATCAGCAACCCGACTTTGATCGCCGGTGCAAAGGGTGGCTCAGGGACCCTGGACCTGACAATCGGCCCGAACTGCTCGTGGACGGCTTCAGCGGGGTCGTCGTGGTCGCATGTTCTGCCGATCAGCGGCTCCGGCTCGTCCTCCTTTGGCTACACCATCTATCCGAACTTCGGCACGAAGCCGCGCAGCACGACGCTGACGATTGCAGGCCGCACGGTCACAATCACCCAGGCAGCCGGCACAGGCGCGCCAGACGAACGTTTCATCGGTCTGATGTACTTCAACTTCCTAGGCCGGCTCGCGACGCCGAGCGAGGTCGCATTTCATGTGAAGCATCTGCAGTCGCATGGCAAGCGTGAACAAGCTGTACTCGCGTTCTGGAATGCAGAAGAGTTTGCTCTTGGCGGGCGCTTTGTCGCCGGCTTGTACGTCGGTCTGCTTGGCCGCGACGCTGAGTTCGAGGGGTGGCTCTTCAACCGGAACGCGGTGGTTGGCGGCATTGTGTCGCAAGCCATGCTGGCCCCTGCATTTCTCAACTCTCCTGAGTTCGCGGCGAAGCACGGGTTGCTCGACAACGGTGCATTTGTGCGGATGCTGTATAGGCAGGCCCTGAATCGCGAAGCTCAGGACTGGGAGGTCCAGCAGCACTCGGAGACTCTGCGAAAGGGAATGAAGCGGGACGTCATGGCACAAAACTTCCTGAACTCAGCGGAATTCCGGCTGGGCGTGGACAAGCGCCTGACCTCGTTTCTCCTTTATTCGACTCTCCTGCTGCGCAGCATTCATCCCCAGGAGATGGCGGCGCGCGTGAGTCAGCTGGAGCAGGGAGTCACGATTGGGCAGATGGTCGCAGGCATTCTCGTCAGCAACGAATTCACTCGATTGCTGGAGTAGGGGAACCGGCGCGCCTCAGCGCAGATTCGTAGAGGCGCGCGTTCTCGACGCCGACGGCAGCCCAGCCCGCGAGCATGACCACGAGTCTTTCAGCGCGGTCGTTGAAAATGCCCCGCTCAGGATGGCCGAAGAACAGCCCGCCGAGCACTGCGCCTGACCGGCCTTTCACGGGTACCCCGAGATAGCTGACTACGGGGAGGTGCCCCTCGGGCAGGCCGTAATGCGGTGGGTATTTGCCGTACCTCGGATCCTCACGCACGTCATCGCTACGAACTACGCCCTCGCCACGGAACGTAGGACCGAAGAGTTCGGTCGCGTGCGGCACACCGTACTCGCGAAACTTCTCGATCGGGGCGCCGGAGAGTGTGTACAGCAGGTACTCGCCGCCGTCTTCGTTCAGTACGTTGTAGAAGAAGGCGCCGAAGCTCGCCCTGCTGAGGCGGACCCCGGCATCGGTCACGGCCTGCACCAAGCGGCCCAGATCGAGCTCGGCACTCAACAGCATCGCAACGTTCTGGAGCTCTTCCAGTTCGTACCGTGCCTGTTCTGCCTCGTTTCGCAGGCGCGCATTCTGCAACGCGCCCGAGGCTACCTGCGCGAACTGGTTAAGGATTTCGGGAAAGGTATGCGGGCCGGGGCGGAGCCAGGCCGCGGGCCGGCCAGTTACATCAACCACCGCAACATCGCCTGCGCTTCCTTCGCTCAATAACTCGGCCCCAAGAGCGACCTGAGCCTGATCCCTGACGGTGCCCAGAATACGATCGGCGGTGTCCTGGCTCGTAATGGCAGCCGCGGCTTCGGCCAGCTTCTGCAGCTGCTCCGTGCGTGCACTCTCATGCGCTTCAATCCGCTTGCGCTCGATCGCCTGAGTGATGATGGAGGACACGGAAGCGAGCAGGTTCAACTCGACCTCGGTAAGAGGCGTTTTCGAGAATGCTGCAAGAACACCAATGACATTGCTCCCGCAGATCAGGGGATAGCCGGCGAATGCGGTGATGCCGTTCGAGCGGGCCCACTCGTGATCGCTTACCTCGGGATCTCCCGGTACGTTGTTGGAAAGGTGCGGCTCGCGGTTTGCCGCGATCCGTCCGATCTTGAATGATCCGACAGGAACACGAGCGTGTTCTCCGTCGACGTGCGTGTAGAGCCCGCTGCTCGCCTGAAGTTCGAGAATATCGGCGCCCTGGGCGAGCGTCCAGATCCTTGCAAAGGCAGCCCCCATATGCTGCACCACGGCGGCAGTGAACGCGGACAGCATCTCGCGCGAGTCGCCGCCACGAGCAATGGCGACGCTGATGTCGGAGATCAGCGCCGCCATCGCCTTCTGCTGGCGGCCATGCTCGGCAAGGAGTTCTACAGCGTCTCTCAGTTGATCGACTACCTCGGCGTTCAATGAGGCAGGCGGAATGCTCATAGGTTGACGACCGTAGACGCCCCGATTACGGGATTGTTACAGGCAAGCTCCGCTAGCGGATGCTCTCCCGAACGTGCCAGTGCATGTCGACGATCTTCCCCGATTCATCGGCGACTATCTGACTGACCAGCAGATCCTCGCGCCACGGAGTTCGCCACTCGTAAAGGCGACGCCTTCCTCCGGTGTACTGCTCTGAAGGCGGCCCAAAAACCTCGCATGCTGCTTCGATGTTGGCTCCAATCAGCTTCCATGCATGGGCACGCATTTCCCGGTCCAGCCGCCACCTGCGCAGTCGTCGTCGACCCGTCCTGGCGAATGCAAGTCCGGTGAAGATGTACACGAACAGAAGGAATAAAAGCGGCTCCACGGCAGCTTAGTAGTTGCGGGTCCGTTCAGTCCGAAACCGCTGTGCTCGCCCGAGAGCCTTTACACCCGCCAATGCGGGATCGGCCGCAGCAAGCTGTTCGTGCGTCTCACTCACGGCCTGTATGGCTCGAGCCACGTCGACCACGTCTTCCTGACCGCCAAGGAGCACTGTTTGAGGAAGCCAGACAGCTTCTTCATACGCGGCGCGCTCGGTTACCGGACACTCAATGCCTTCGTAAGAACCGTCCAGTTGCGGGCAATTTTCCGTCGTCGCGTAGAAGAGATCGCTGC
Organism: Bryobacteraceae bacterium; assembly: GCA_035633775.1. GTDB lineage: Bacteria > Acidobacteriota > Terriglobia > Bryobacterales > Bryobacteraceae > JAWXCM01. Next base: position 17,739 of record DASQEG010000319.1, on the reverse strand, counting down.
GGTACACCGGCTCGTAGAAACGCCCGTCACAGGGGACACCCTCGGCTTCGACGGCGGCGACGAAGAGGTCTCGCGAAGGCGCGGGTCGGTGAGCAGGCCGATACTGAAACACGAACGTGTAGTGGGTGCCGGCGGTGATGCCGGGCTGCACGGGCAGAGGACGTACTCCTTCGATGTTCCACAGGAGCTCGGTCAGCAGGTGCGCATTGCGTGTGCGGCGCTCGCGCAACTCCGGTAGTTGTTCAAGCTGTCCCTGCAGGAGGCACGCCTGCAATTCAGTCATGCGGTAGTTGGATCCCAGCCTCCGCTGGCCATATTTATCCGTGGGACTGGGGCGGCCGCAGTTCACAATTGTGTGCAGCGCTTCGTAGTAATCCTCTCGCGAGGTGATGCAGATACCGCCTTCGCCGCCTGTCATGAGCTTGCTTTCCTGGAAGCTGAAGCAGCCAATCGCGCCCATTGATCCTGCGCCAAGGCCGCGATAGGCGCCACCGTGGGCGTGGGCGCAATCTTCAATGATCACGAGTCCGCGTTCGGCTGCGATCGCGCTCAGAGCATCCATCTCGGTGAAGCGCATTGCAAGATGGACCGGCAGCACCGCCCTGGTACGTGATGTCAGGACAGAGCGGACCGAATCAGGGCTCAGACAGTAGGTGTCCGGATCAACGTCGGCAAAAATCGGCACGGCACCGGCGGCGAGCACCGCCGTAGCAGTTCCGTCCCACGTATAGGCAGGCACAACCACCTCATCACGGAAACCGATGCCGGCCGCCTGCAATGCAGCGGTGATCGCGACAGTGCCATTAGCGACGCAAAGGCCATAACGTGCCCCGTGCATCGCGGCGAACTGCTCAGCGAAGGGCCCGCTGACAGGCCCGGGCAGGGGAAAGCCTCCCCAGCGGCGGCTTTCAATCTGCCGGACCACGCGATCGATGTCGGTCTGCTGAAACTGCGGCCACGGGCTGAACGGTTTCGTCCGCAGCGGTTCGCCGCCGAGAATCGCCAGACGTTTCACTTTTGCGACCTCCTCCAGTTCCATAATCCGTAAGCGATGCCGACGGCCAGCCATGCCGCTCCGGCCAGTTTGGCCGGGGTTCGCAGGCTCCACCAAATCCACGCGCAGATGATGAATCCGAGCGCCGGAGGTACGCCGTAGGTCCACGTGCGATTCGGATTGCGGAGCCACCCGTGCACGAATGCTGCGGCGTTGACACCCATGAAGCCGATGAAGGCTCCGAAATTCAGTAACTCGGCGCCGGTCTGATAACTCAGTAGCAGCGCACCGATGAGCGTCGTTGCACCGGTAAGCAGAATGTTATTTCGCGGTATGCCGGTCTGAGGGGAAACTGCGGCCAGCGGCGCGGGAAGCGCACCGTCCCGTGCCATGCCGAACAGCAGACGCGCCGCAGCGATCTGCGCGCCAATGCCCGACCCTACGGTAGCGACCAGTAGAGCAAAGTTGATGGTTGCAAAGAGCGCCGCTCCTCCTGCACGGCCTGCTATGTGCACGAACGCTGTGTCGACATCTGGAAACTGGCCCCACTCGGGCCACACCAGCTGTCCTGCGTACACCTGGATCGCCGAGAGCACCCCGATGATGAGGCACGTCAACACCGTACCGCGCAGCACGTTCCGCTCGGGCTCACGCACCTCCTCTGACAAGGTGGAGATCCCATCGAAGCCGATATAAGTGAGGACGGCCAGTGATGTGCCCGTGGAAACCACGGCCCATGAGAACGTCTCCGGATCGTAAAACGGGCGGGACCAGCTCACATCCGGCACTCCGAGGATGTAACGAGCGGCCGCAAGCAGAAACACAACGATCACGACTCCAAGCCCGACGGCGACGACGGTGTTCGTGCGCGCGCTTTGCTGAATACCGCGGAGATTCAGCATCGTGAAGAGCAGAGCAAAGAATATCGCCCAGGCAGGAAAGGGGATCTGCGGCACGAAGTTCATGGCAGCTTTACTGCACCAAACTGTGCAAATCACCGGGTTCAGCACGTAATCGGCGATCATGCTCCAACCCGCGACATAACCAAGTGCAGGATGGAGGGTCTTGCCGACGTACGTATACGCCGATCCTGCACTCGGGTAAACCTGCGACATGCGGCCGTAGCTGAGCGCAGTGAACAGCATCGCCACAAGACCGATGAGAACGGCCGTAACCACGTGTCCCCTGGCTTCGACACTGACGACGCCGAACAGCGGCATCGGTGCCGTTGGCTGCACCATCACGATCCCGCACATGACAAGTTGCCACAGCCCGAGTACACGCCTGAGCTGTCCGGGACTGGTCGCTGGTGCTGTCATTGGCTTGACAACAGGATATCTCCCGAGCCCCGGCCGAACATATAATGAAAGCGGCTTCCCCACAAAGTAAGGAGACTCGAATTCATGAGTGATAACAGCCGCCGTAATCTGCTGAGGACGTCCGCCGCCGGTGCGGGCCTGATGATTCTTCGGCCCGAGACGGTACGCGGCTCGCAGGCCAACTCGGCGCTGACCGTTGGGCTGATCGGTTCCGGCCGTCGAGGCGTTGCCATCTCCGGCATCTTCGCCAAAAATGAGTTCGCGCGCGTTTCGGCGCGTTGCGACATCTATCAGGACCAGCTCGACGCCGCGTCGAAGGTCTTCTCCGGCGCTAAAACGTTCACCAACTATAAGGAGCTGCTAGCCTCCGACGTGGACGCGGTCTACATCGCCACCCCGCCGCATCTGCATCCCGAGCACTTCGAAGGTGCCGTGAATGCCCGCAAGCACATCTTCTGCGAGAAGCCCGCGGGAGTGGACGTGGCCGGATGCAAGCGCGTCCTGGCTGCTGCGCGAAAAGCGGACAAGACGAAGCGCATCTCGTTCGACTACCAGCAACGCTATGGAGTCGATTACAACCAGGCCTACGATCGCGTGAAGAACGGCGATATCGGCAAGATCGCCATGATCCGGGCAGCGTGGATCGGTGGTCCTTTGCCGGTCCGAAGTGGCCACAGCGCCGCCGAAGAGAAGGTGCGCAACTGGCTCTTTTATCCGGAATACTCCGGCGACATCATCGTCGAGCAGAACTGCCACAACCTGGACGTTGTCAACTGGTTCATGGGAACGCATCCTGTGAAGGTCAGCGGCTACGGCCATCGTGCCCTCCGCAAGGCACCCGGCAACATTCTCGATACCCTCGGCGTGACATTCACGTTCGCCGATGGAACGGTGTTCAGCTACGCCGCCAACCAGATTGAGAACCGGATCTTTCAGGACATCTCGGAAACGTTCATCGGTGAGAAAGGAACGATCCGGACAAGCCGCCAGGGGTATCAGTACTTCGGGAAGCCGAATACCGCGCCGCAGATGGTCCAGTCTGCATCATCCAAGGGCGACATCACCAAGGATGCAGTGGATGCGTTCATCGCTGGCGCTCGCAGCGGCAACATCGAGAACGCGGCATTCTGGGCTGTTGAATCCACGCTGACGGCGGTGATGGCGCGCGAAGCAATGTACAGCGGGAAGCCGATGACCTGGGCCGATCTTAAGGTCGGCGAGGTGAAGGCGTAAGCGCTTCGAGCTTGCGTCGGGCGCACTTGCCCACGCTGCGCGACAAAGTATGATCGGCCAGACGATCTCCCATTACCGCGTCGTTGAGAAGCTCGGCGGCGGAGGAATGGGCGTCGTCTACAGGGCCGAAGATACCCGTTTGGGCAGACAGGTTGCGCTCAAGTTTCTGCCCGAACACGTTGCGCAAGAACAGGTGATTCTCGACCGGTTCCGCCGTGAGGCCCGCGCGGCTTCCGCGATCAATCATCCTCACATCTGCACTGTGTACGACATTGGCGAGGAAAACGGGCAACCGTTCCTCGCCATGGAGTTTCTGGAAGGTGTCACTTTAAAGGAGAGGATTGCGGCGGGGCCGATTCCGCTCGAGAGCACCATCGAGTGGAGCATTCAGATCGTCGATGCACTCGATGCGGCGCATGCGGCAGGCATCATTCACCGCGACATTAAGCCGGCCAACCTGTTCATCACGAATCGTGGGCAGGCCAAGGTACTGGACTTCGGTCTTGCCAAGGTGGCAGCTTCGAAACCTGCGTTAGCCAGCAGTGACGTCACACAGACCGTCTCGTTCGACCACACCGCCTCGGGCAGCACCATGGGCACCATTGCCTATATGTCTCCTGAGCAGGCGCGCGGAGAGGAACTCGACGGCAGGTCCGACATCTTCAGCTTCGGCGCGGTGCTCTATGAGATGTGTACGGGGAAGCAGCCATTCGAGGGGCGCACACCCGCCGTCGTCTTTCATGCTGTGCTCAGCGTCGACCCGCCTCCAGTAAGCTCATTGCGTCCGGAGGCGCCTGCTGAGCTTGACTCGATAGTTCGGCGCTGCCTTGCCAGGAACAGTGCCGACCGGTATGGTGACGCAGCGGAACTGCTGATAGGCCTTCGACTCCTGAACCGTGATGTGACCCTGCGGAGCGTTACGCCCGGCCAAAGCTTAACGGCCAGCCGTCGCACGGCGAGACTGTGGATCGTTGGCATCGCTGCGCTGCTGCTTCTAGCCTCGATTTCAGCAACCGTTCGATTTCGGGTCTTTGCACCGCCGCAACCTCCTCGGGCCATCCGTGCTGAAAGAGCTACTGCGAACCCGTCGGACCGCCCGGTGACGGGCGCGGCTATCTCACCTGACGGGCAGACGATCGCCTACTCCGATCCGGGAGGCATCAGGCTGTACAGTGTGGACACTCGCGAGGTACGCAATCTGCCGGACACGGCTGGCATGACCGTCAGGTCGTGGGCCCATGACGGACGGACACTGCTGGCAATGCGTCAGGAGGTGGGTCAATTCCCGGAGCTGCTCTCGATCTCACTTCTCGGCGGAGTACAGCCGATCGATTGGAAAATGGCGTCACCTGACGGTCGTTACGCATTCGAGCACCGGACCAGCCGAGTCTCCGATGCGGGCGGGAGCAATGCCCGCCGTATTGTCCCGGACGGACCTCCGGTGATGTTTGCTGCCTGGTCACCGGACAGTTCCCGGCTTGCCTACGCCGCACGAAGCCGGCAGGGAACCTCGCTGTCGGCGTTCAACGTCAGGTCGGGAACCAATCAGGTGTTGGACGGTCCGTTCGGGAACTACCTCGGTGCAGTCAGCTGGGCGAGCACTGAGGAGGTTGTGTACGTCCGGGGCGAGCGGCCGGAACGTGAATCGGACATGAACCTCTGGTCCGTCCCAGTGCATCGCAGAAGCGGCGCGCGCACCAGCGAGCCGGTCCGGCTGACCGACTGGGAAGGCGCGCAGATCACGGCCTTGAACTTTGGCGACTCCGGCAAATCCGGTGTTGTAGTCAGGGCCGCTGCTCAGACCGATGTTTACCTCGCGACCGCCGGCGCTAACGGACGACTGGCTGGTGAGCCCGTTCGCTTCACGTTCGATGACCGCAACGATCGGCCGAGCGGCTGGAGCGCTGACGGCAAAGCTGTCCTCTTCGCTTCGGACCGGAACGGCACCTGGGACGTTTTTCGACAACTGGTGGGCAGCGATACGGCGGAACCTATCGGCGTCGGTCCAGAGCGTCAGGTAGTCCCGCGCAGTGCGCCCGACGGATCGATTGTGTTCGTGGCCTGGCCATCGAACGCAGACACGAATGCAGTTCCCGCACGCCTGATGATCCTGCGTCCCGGCAGCGCTGTTCCCGAAGAACTCGCGACGATTCCGGACTACGGTGGACATCGCTGCGGCGGATCCTTGTGCATCATCGAGCAGCAGGTCGGACCCACTCGGATCGTTTCGGAGTTGAGCACTTCGGCGGGGAAGGGCAAAGAGCTGTTCCGCCATGACCGCCGCGATGGCGAGGTTGCAATCTCACCGGATGGAGAGAGTTTCGCATGGTTTCTGGCCGGTCCAGGCCCCACCCGGATCGTCATCGTCGACGTGTCGGGCAAGGTGAAGCGAGAGGTTCAGATCAAGGGTGCGGCATTCCTGCGGAGCCTTGACTGGCGCCACGACGGAAAGGGCTTCTTCGCCGGCTCGGAACTCATCGGTAAGGGAGCTGCGCTTCTCAGCATCGACTTCAACGGCAATGTTCAGGTCGTTTGGCAGCGACCCGCGACCCAGGTGGTGTGGGCGGTTCCGTCGCCCGTCGGCAGATACGTGGCGCTGCTGGGTTCCACACGCGAGAGCAACGTCTGGATGCTGCGGAGGTAACTGAGCCTATACTGGCTTAAGACGTGACCCCACTTACTGCAACCGACCTGCCCGGGTTGCGCATGATTAGCCGGGGCAAAGTTCGTGACATCTTCGAGGTCGGAGATGCGCTGCTATTCGTCGCTACAGACCGTATCTCGGCCTTCGATCACGTGCTGACACCGGGGATCCCGCGCAAAGGCGAGGTGCTGACGCAGTTGTCGCTGTTCTGGTTCGACCAGCTGCGCGACCTCGTGCCCCATCACGTGCTGACTGCCGATGTCGCCGAATACCCGGCGGAGCTTCATGCCTTCCACGATCAGTTGGCGGGGCGCTCCATGCTGGTTCGGCGTCTTGAAATGCTGCCAGTCGAGTGCGTTGCGAGAGGCTACCTGGCGGGATCTGGCTGGAACGAGTATCGTGAGCGGGGCAGTGTCTGCGGCATCCCCCTTCCGTCCGGCCTTCGGCATAGTGATCGGCTTCCCGAACCTCTATTCACTCCAGCAACGAAGGCAGAATCAGGTCACGATGAAAACATCTCGTTCGAGCAGGCAGCAGCGATCGTAGGCCAGGAGACCGCTGAACGTCTACGGATGCTAACGCTCGAACTTTATCGATGCGCAGCGGAATACGCCCAAAGCCGCGGTTTGCTGCTCGCAGACACCAAGTTTGAGTTCGGGACGTCATCCGGACAGATTGTTCTAGCCGACGAGGTCCTCACGCCTGACTCGTCGCGCTACTGGCCGCGCGATGGCTACGCGCCCGGGGCGGCCCAGCCGTCGTACGACAAGCAGTTCGTGCGTGACTGGCTGGAGAAGATCGGCTGGAACAAAACGCCCCCGGCGCCCGTATTGCCGGACGATGTGGTGCTCTGGACGAGCGAAAAGTACATGGAGGCGTTCCGCCTCCTGACAGGGAGAAGGCTGTGAACTGGCTGGACTGGACACTGATAGCCATCGTCGTTGCATCCGTGCTCGGCGGCTTCAGAGAGGGCTTCATTCGGATCGGCGTCGGGATGGTTGCGTCCGTACTGGGCTTTATTGGCGCGTCCTGGTTCTACGGATTAGCCGCAGGGCCTCTGCTGCCCTACGTGCATTCCCGGATGCTCGCCAACTTCGTTGGATTTCTGATTATCTTTTTCGGATCGTTGATTCTCGGCGCTCTGCTTGCTGGTGTGCTGGTGCGCATGTTCCGTATCGTCGGACTATCACCCGTGGACCGGGTGCTCGGAGGAGTGCTCGGCGGGGCCCGATCGCTCTTTCTACTTGTCGTCATCACGATGGTGCTGATGGCGTTCGCGCCGCGCCGCCTTCCCGCCGGCGTTGGGGACTCGAAGCTCGCTCCCTATCTGATGCGGGCAGCTCGTGTGGCCTCCGCCGCGACGCCGTACGAGCTTAAGAACGGAGTGCAGCAGACGATCGCGCGACTAAGCGAGGCTATCCGGCATCCGGCCAGGCTCATCTCAGGAGAGAAGTAAACCGTGCGCTATTGCTTACTTGTGCTGTGTGCGTCCGCGGCTTGTGCTCAGACAACGCTGCTGGATCGTATGACCGCCGACGCGCCAAGGTATGCGGCGCTGTCCCGCCAGATCTGGGGATTCGCTGAGATCGGGTACAAGGAAGAGCGCAGTGCAGCGCTGCTGTCCGGTGAGCTCGAGAAAGCAGGGTTTCGGGTTCAGCGCGGTGTGGCCGCAATGCCGACGGCTTTCACGGCCGAGTGGGGCAAGGGAACGCCGGTGATCGCGCTGTTGGGTGAGTACGACGCGCTGCCCGGGTTGTCTCAGGAAGCCGTACCGGAGCGGAAGGCGGTGGTCGAAGGCGGAGCCGGTCATGGCTGCGGTCACAACACCTTCGGCGTTGCTGTGGCGCATGCCGCCATTGCAGTGAAGCAGGCGATGGAACAGGGCAAGCTGTCCGGTACGATCCGCTACTACGGCACTCCAGCGGAGGAGGGCGGCGGAGGCAAGATCCACATGATCCGCGCCGGGCTGTTCAAGGACGTCGATGCGGCGCTCACGTGGCATCCCTGGGATCAGAATGCAGCTACGGATCAGACGTGGCTGGCCACGGTTTCCGGCCGATTCCGCTTTCGCGGAAAAGCTTCCCACGCGGCAGCCGCGCCGGAAGCGGGGCGTTCCGCCTCCGATGCGGTGATGGTGATGACGCATGCGGTGGACTTGATGCGTGAGCACGTCCCGCAGGAGACCCGTATTCACTACATGATCGAGCGTGCAGGTTCGGCAGTGAACATCGTTCCGGAGACCGGCGAACTCGTGCTGATGGCGCGTCACAGCGATGCCGGCGTGCTTGCCGGCATTTGGGAGCGTCTGCTCAACTGCGCTCAGGCCGGAGCGCTTGCCACCGGAACCGCAATGGACTTCCAAATCACCGGCAGCTACGCAAATACCGTGGCTAACCGGACGTTGTCGGGTCTGCTGGATCGTTCGATGCGGAAGGTAGGCGGGTACAAATACACTGCGGATGAGGCAAAGTTCGCCGAAGGCATCCGGCCGACCCTGAGCAACTCCACTGCTTCGGCCGATGCGCACGAGAAGATACAAGGTCCTCTAAACGGCGTCTTTTCCGGTTCTACAGATGTGGGTGACGTCAGCTGGGTGGTGCCGACCGCTCAGTTCCTGGCAGCTACCTGGGTGCCGGGAACGGCTGCACACACCTGGCAGTCGACTGCGGCTTCCGGCACTACGATTGGCGATAAGGGCCTGGCCGTTGCGGCGAGGACACTGGCCCTGGCGACGGTTGAGCTGCTGCAGAACCCGGAGCTCGTGAAGGCAGCTCGAGCGGAGTTCGATAAGAACCTTGCCGGTCGCGAGTATAAGTCACTGCACCCGAAAGAGGTTCGGCCACGATAGGTCAGGCGCTGCCCTGGCCGCGTTTGCGGATGGGAATCTCCAGACGCTTGATCTTCTGATTTAGCGTTGAGAGAGGGATGCGAAGCGCCTCTGCGGCTTCTGTTTGGCTGTAGTTCACCGATTCAAGTGCGTCGATGATCTTTCGGCGCTCGAAATCCGCGACGACTTCGAACAGCGATGCGTCTGCGGGCAACCGCCCGGATTCATCGCGGCGAATGCGCAGGCCTCCGGCGTGGAGCACGTGATCCGGCAGGACGTCGGCACCCACTTGATCGTCGGCAGCCAGAACGACGGCACGTTCAACGGCATTTTCGAGCTCGCGCACGTTGCCGGGCCACGTGTGGTCCATCAGCAGCTGCATTGCCTCGACAGTAAATCGCAGCTGACTCCGACCCTGCGCGTCGAGATATTTGCTGTTCTCCTCGCAGTACTTCTGGAAAAAGTAGTCGACCAGCAGAGGAATATCCGTCTTCCGCTCCCGCAGGGGCGGCAAGACGATATTGATAACATTCAGCCGGTAGTACAGATCCTCGCGGAACTTACCCTCCTCGACGAGGCGGCGAAGATCCGCATTCGTGGCCGCAATGATGCGGACGTCAACCTTGACTGTTTCAGTGGAGCCAAGGGGCATGAACTCCCGCTCCTGAATCACGCGCAGGAGCTTGCTTTGCGTCTCTGCTGTGATGTTGCCGATCTCATCGAAGAAGATCGTGCCCCCATCGGCGATCTCGAAGTAGCCCTTCTGCGAAGCGTACGCGCTGGTAAAGGCGCCCTTGACATGTCCGAACAACGTCGATTCCAGCAGGTCAGGCGGGAGGGACCCGCTGTTCACCGCGACAAACGCCCTGTCGGCGCGCGTTGAGCTGGAGTGGATCGCTTTGGCGATCACTTCCTTGCCTGTGCCCGTCTCGCCGGTAAGCAGGATCGTTGCGCGGCTCGGAGCGACCTGTCCAACCAGGTCGAGTACCTTCAGCATGCGCTCGCTGCGGCCAACGATGTTCGTGAAGTTGTAGCGCTCTTTGAGTGCGCGCTTGAGCTGCCGGTTCTCCTGCTCGAGGCGCCGGCGTGCGATCAGGTGACCGATCTCGATTACCAGCTTGTCGTTGTCCCAGGGCTTGGAGAAGTAGTCGTCTGCCCCGTACTTCAATGCCTTGACAGCAACCTCGACGGAGCCGTAGGCCGTGAGCATGATGATCGGAGTTTCGGTGTTGCGCTCGCGGATGTCTCGCAGCAGGTCCATGCCGGAGCGGTCCGGCATCATCAGGTCAAGCAGGATCAGGTCATAGCTGTTCTTATCGAGACGCCGCGCAGCGTCACCGGCGTCCACCGCCATCGTCGCGGAGTAGCCCTCGAGCTCCAGCAGCGTTTCCAGGCTTTCTCGGATGTCCGCCTCGTCGTCAACGACGAGAATGCGGCCCTTTGCCGTCTCAGGGGATGCCATCTGTCTTGATGCTAGTACGTCCGCTATGCTGCCGCGGGCTTCCGGGCGAGCGGAAAGTGGATCTGGAAGGTGGTGCCTCTGCCAACCTGGCTCTCAACCTCAATCGAGCCGCCGTGCTCCTGCACGATGCCATACGTCACTGAAAGGCCCAGTCCAGTACCCTTGCGGGCTGTCTTTGTCGTGAAGAACGGGTCGTAGATGCGCGGCAGGATCTCCGGCGCGATCCCCCCGCCGGTATCACAGATCTCGATCTTCACCACGCCGCCTTCGTGGGCTGTACGGACCGTCAGACTGCCACCATGCTCCATCGCGTCACGCGCGTTGATCACGAGGTTCAGGAAGACCTGCTGCAGCTTGCCTGCGTTGCCCTTCATGTGAGGCAGGTCTCGGGCAAGATTGAGCTCGACACGCACCTGCGCCTTGTCCAGCTGGTGGCGTACGAGGCCGACCGTCTCTTCAAGGGCCCGGTTGATGTCCACCTCGGCAAACTCGCTGGGTGAATTCCGGGAGAAGTTCAGGAGCGAGTTCACGATCTCGCTGGCACGGAAGGTCTGCCGGGCGATCTTTTCGAGCAGCTTCGACTTGCTTTCGTCCTCTGACAGCTGCTTCGTAAGCATCTGGGCGTACGTGGAGATCACGGCCAGCGGCGTGTTCACTTCGTGCGCGACACCTGCGGCGAGCAGTCCGATCGAGCTGAGTTTGTCGGCCTGAAGGAGGCGGCGCTCCAGTTCGGCACGATCCGTGACGTCGTCGAAGATAATGAGCCGGCCGATCTCTTCGCCCTCCCGCGACACAAGAGGTGCGACGGCGATGTTCAAAACCATCTCACGCCCATTGTGGTTCCAGCCGAATTTGTAGATGTCGTGGATGCCGGTCTCGCCGCGAATCTCATCAAGGCGACGGCACAGGTCGTCCGGGAACAGCTCAGACAGGCGGCGTCCCAGCGCGGTCTCGCGTGACACGCCTGTCAGCTTCTCGATCTGGCTGTTCCAGCTGTCGACTCGGTCGTGCAGGTCAGCAGCGAGAATGCCAACGTTGATCGACTCGACGATGTTCTCGCTGAATTCCTTCAGGCGTTCATACTCGTGAGCCTTTTCCTGCAGCGACGCATACAACCGGGCGTTCTCGATCGCGATGCCGAGATAACCGGAAAGCGTGACGAGCAGTTCAAGATCGTCGCTCGAAAGAAAGTCCCGATCTTCCCGGCGGCTAACGCCCAGGTAGGCGATGGTGCGTCCGCGAACGACGCAGGGGATGTAGTAGGTCAGGTCCAGCGCTGCAACTGTGTGCCGGACGGACATCGGCCATTCCCGCGTAACCACGTCGAGAGCGACGTGGGTGCGCTCAAAGAACAGGTAGGGCCGGTCTGGCTCGGAAGGGAGAAACCGCAGGTCGAGCAGTTCCGGCTGGCGGCCGGGAGCCGGCCAGAGCCGCCACAGATTGAAGTACTCCGTGTCATCTGCACGCAGGAACACCGCGGAGCGTCGAATGCTCAAAGAGTGCGCCAGCCGGTCGGCTACCGAGTCGAGCATACGGCTCAGATCCGTCTCGGCGCTCAACTCGCGGGCGAACTCGACCAAAGTGGCGCGGGCATGATATCCGCCGCGGTAGAACCAGTGCCTGTCGAGAACCTCCTGGATCCAGTTGCGAATCGGCTGAAACACAAACGTCGCGACCAGGATCATGCCGAGGACGGCCGCGGGGCTGAGGTCCTCGACCCTGCCGATCGTGAAGAACAGCGTCGTGATCACGGCAAGCACCGCGAGGGTGGCAAGCGTGTAAACATAACCCTGCTGAAAGATCACGTCGACGTCCATCAACCGGTAGCGGACGATCGCATAAGCCCAGGTGAGCGGGATGAAGGGCAGGAACAGCACGGCCCAGCGCATGGCCGGATCCGGTGCAGCTCCCGCAACGAACGGAACGACGTAGAGCAGGGTGTAGGGCACGATCCCGACGAGGGCGCCGTTGCGCAGCCACTTGAGCTGCTGACGCACGATCGCCTCTTCGGTCCGCCGCAACTCGGTGTGCAGCACAGCAGAGCCAATCAGATAGGTACCGCTGTAGAACGCGAGCAGGATTCTGTCCAGCAGCCAGCGCACCTCGGTGGCACTGATCCCGATGCGCAGGTTTCCCGCAGCGATGGCGACCGTAGCCGCTAGCAGTATTGTTCCCGGGAGGTAGATCAGCAGCGTGCGTCCGCGGCCGTGCAGAAGCCGGCGCGGTGCAGGGAAGGTGAGGCAGAAGTGCAAAAACACAGTTGGCGCGAAGATCCCCGCCGCCACGTTGCCCCAGTAGATGACTTTGTCAAAATTATTCAGCTTCCCCGTGTAGTGGAACGTGGACAGGACGAAATGAACAAGGCAGAGCACAAGGAAGTGCAGTGCCTTGGGTGCACTTCCCCGGCGGAAGTACACGAAGAGCCCGATACCCAGCCAGGCAAGGCCGCTCAGGTACTGATAGGAGACTGTGCCGTCAGGCACACGCTCTCCGACGATGAGCTTGATCGGGAACTCGACGCCGTTTCGGACGACTACGTATTCAGCCGTGAGATACGGCTTCACGGCCACCAGAACCTGGATGACGTCGATAGCCTCGCGGATCGTGACGCCCTGAATTTTCCGGACAGTGTCACCACCGCGGATGCCCGCGCGATCACCCGGGCTGCCGGGCGCAACGTGAAGTGCCTGAACAGAGCGGGGACTTTGCCGGTCTACCCAGGTGACACCGTCCTCCGCCAGCCGGTATCGCTTCTCCGGGTGAAAATTCTGCTGAAAGTTAAAGAACGCGGCGATGCTCGCTGCTACGGTGAGAATCACCAGCAGAGCATTGACGAGTTGGCTCCGAAGTTCCTTCACAGCAGCGACCGCCGTTGCAAGTTACACTACTTCAGCGCAATCCCAGCACTTCTGGTGCCACTGAATCGCGAGTATACCTGAGCGCCGTTTACACCCAAAATATTACATCTCAGCGCAGAACGGTACGTTTCGCTACGGATTTCTGTATTCTGTCACTACCAAGAAGTGTATTCCCGGTCAGAGCAAATCGGCATGCATAATGTTGAGGTGCTCTCGATTCCGGCTGTCATCGAACTGCTCCGGCGGACACGTTTTGATCACGACGGAGAGGCTGTCAAGAGCAGTGAACTCACGCTCGCTTTGCTGAACTGGTCACCTGCGCCGTTTTCGCGGAAGACGTATCAACCAGGTCACCTGACCTGTACCGGTGTGGTTCTGAATCCGGCGATGACCCACTTCCTTCTGGTGCACCACCGGAGACTGGACCGCTGGCTCCTTCCGGGCGGCCATGTGGAGGACGAAGACCGCACCCCGGCCTGTACGGCTCGGCGTGAGGTGCTCGAGGAGACGGGAGCTGAGCTGGACGGGGCGCAGGGACTGCTGGTGGGTTGCGATGTGCACGCGATTCCTTCCCGCAGTCGCGAGCCGATGCACCTCCATCACGACCTGATCTTCGCCTTCCAGGCTCACTCAGGGAACAGCAGCTGTTCCCCGGAGTCGCGCGCTGTGGTGTGGCGTAACGTTCAGCAGACCTCCGACCTGCCGTTGCCGATTAAACGGAGCGTCGACCGCGCGCTAGCCATGCTCGGCTGAGCCACCTTACTGGCCAGCGGCCGCTTTTTGGGGCGCGGGATGAGCGCTCGGCTGGCCAAGCCCGTGAGCGGTTGTCGCGCCTGTTCCGGTCGGCGCCGTTCCCTCGAGAAACTGAACCACCATTGACACTCTCCGGTTTGAGGACAGGTCCGGCCGGTCGCGATGGCGGAGGCGCTGGTCGGCATAGCCCCGCACCTGACTCACACGGCCCGCGTCAAGGCCCGCCGACATCAGCGTCCTGCGAGCTGCGTTGGCCCGGTCCGCGGAAAGTTCCCAGTTCGTGTAGGCAGCGGTCGGAGCGAACGGCCGTGCATCCGTGTGCCCCTCTATCAGCATGGAGTTTTTAAGCTTTGCCAACTCGGCGCAGAGCCCTCTCAGCAGCGTTGAACCCTGCTCGGTGGGACTCGCATTGCCGACTTCGAAGAACGTGCCCTTCTCGGATTCGAGGAGTTCGATACGAAGTCCCTCACCGGTGATGGTCATCTCCACCTGACTGGTCAGCTTGTTGCCAAGTTCAGGCATCTGCTTCATCACGTCTTCGAGCTTTTCCTTCAGCTTGGTCAGATCCTTCTTCTGTACTTCCACGGAATCGCCGAGCCCGGAGGGCGCGGTGCCCGCCTTGTCGGCAAAGCCGCGTGGATCGTTGAAATATCCAGAGATGGCCTTCTTCGTAGCTTCGTTGCTGCTGCTAAGCAGCCACAGGACGATGAACAGCGCCATCATCGCCGTGACAAAGTCGGCGTACGCAACTTTCCAGGCTCCTCCGTGATGTGCAGCGCGGCCTTTGACCTTCTTTCGAATGATAATGACGGGTGCCTTGCTCTGCGTTGACTCCATCGTTGCTCCTGCTAGGCAGCCTTCAGAGGCGCGGCCTCGCCTTCGGCGGGCGCACCCTTACAGAGAGCCTCGAAGTCCTGGAATGAGGGCCGCATGTGCGGAGGAACAGCACGGCGAGCAAACTCCGCCGACAGCATCGGACCGCAGCCGCGGACGTAAGCAACTACCGCCTGACGGATGCAGGTGAGGTACTGATCTTCGGCTTCATGCGCCCTGGCCATACGCGTGGCGAGCGGTCCGATGAAGCCATAGCACATGAGGATGCCAAGGAACGTGCCGACCAGAGCAGCCGCGACTTTGTGGCCGATCTCCTCCGGCGGACCGCCGAGAGCGCCCATGGTGATCACAACACCGAGCACGGCGGCCACGATGCCCAGTCCCGGAAGCGAATCCGCGGAGGTCTGCAGCGCTCCGACGGGCTCATGTGCCTCCTGGCCATGTGTCTCCGCGTCCAGCTCCATCAGCGCATCCAGTTCGTGCACCCCGACGCCACCCATGAGGACGAGTCGGAGCGTATCGCATAAGTACTTCACTGCATGGTGGTTTTTCAGAAAGGAGGGGAAGGCGGAGAGAATCTGGCTTTCGGCGGGGTTCTCGATATCGGCTTCGAGCTTCGCGGCTCCGTTTTTCCGTGCCGAGGCAAAGAGATCGTGAAGCATCTTGAGCAGTTCCAGGTATGAGTTCTTGTTGATTGGCGAACCTTTCATCGCGCCGAGAAGGCCGCCGATGATGCCCTTCAAGACGCGGATGTCATTTGCAATCATCAGGGAGCCGATCGCGGCACCACCGATGATCACCAGCTCCGCCGGCTGGAGAAGCACGAGAAGCTGGCCGTGCTCCATCAGATAGCCGCCGACTACGGCACCCAGAACGATCAAAATCCCGATGACAGCAAACATTTTTCTGTCGGTCTCTCCTGAGCACATTGATCGACAGAGCGGGCCGGATCTTTAGGAAAAGATGAGGGTCGACCACGGCATGGGCAGTGTTCGCGGGCCGGAACCAGCAACTGTCCTCCCCCGCCGCGCATCCTACCAACAGCTGGAAAAGGCCTGCACGGATGCTTCGCGACCCTGCAGGTCTGCTAAACTGGCGATACTGCCCGACTTAGTGCCGTGAGGGGCTATAATGAACAGCCGTTTTAAGCTGATGGTCGTGACGTCGTCCACTGCTCTGGTGGTGCTTCTGCTGCTTGGCGCTGCCGCCGGCCGGAGCGCCTCGCCGGATGATGCCTACCGTCACCTGTCCGTCTACACCGAAGTTCTTTCCCGGATCAAGAGCGAGTACGTGGAAGAGCCAGATATCAAGAAAGTCACGCTGGGCGCGACCAACGGCTTGCTCGAAGCCATGGACCCGTTCGCCAGCTATCTTAGCTCCGAGCAGTACAAGCAGTACCTCCGGGCACAGGAAAGCCGCAAGACCGGCGTCGGTTTGGCGCTGTCGCGCAAGTTCGGCTACGTCGGCGTTGTGAATGTGGTTCCGGGCTCGGCCGCCTGGAAGGCGGGTCTCACCACCGGCGACATGCTGGAGGCAATCGGCGGTGTCGGTACGCGCGACATGCCGCTTGCGTATGCCGAGATGCTCTTGACCGGCGATCCCGGGACGTCCGTGGAATTGTCCGTCCTGCGCGTCCGAAAGCCTGAGCCGCAGAAGATCACACTTACCCGCGCGGCTGTCCGTTATCCGGACGTCAGCTCACGCATGCTCAGCGACGGCATCGGCCTGGTGCAAGCCGTTTCGCTGGCCGACGGACGCGTAAAGGATGTAGCTCAGCACCTCGAGGGTCTGCGGAAGCAGGGTGCCAAGCGGTACATTCTGGACCTTCGCAACTCCGGTTTCGCCAAACCCGAGGACGGCGTCGCCCTTGCCAATCTCTTCCTTGACAAGGGATTGATCGCTTACACGAAGGGCCAAAAGTCGGCCCGGCAGGATTTCAACGCTGAGCCGGCACGTGCGCAGTTCCGTTCCGAGCCACTGGTCATCCTGACGAACCGCGGGACGGCCAATGCCGCAGAGGTCGCGACCGCAGCGCTGCTGGACAACAAACGTGCAGAGGTCGTTGGAGAGAAGACGTACGGAGATGCGGCCATTCGTCGGCCTATCACGATGGATGACGGCAGCGCAGTGCTGCTGGCCGTCGCGAAGTACTACTCGCCTGCCGGCAAAGCGATCATGGACGACAACGTCACTCCGAGCGTGACGGTCACGGTGATGGAGCCTGTTGCCGACACCGAGGGAGACGACGCTACACCCGCCGCTGCCCCTGAACCGAAAAAGGACGAGGATGACGTGATCCTCAAGCGCGGGATCGAAGTCCTTACGAAGGGAAACAAAGCTCAGGCAAATGTTGCAAAAGAGAGCGTCGCTCCGGCGGCAGCGATCCCCGAACGGCAGAATCCGCTGCGAGACTAAGTTCTTAAGCCAGAGAAATTGAACGATGCCTCTTTACGAGTACAAATGTAAGCAGTGCGGCAAACAGATCGAAGTGATGCAGCGCTTTTCTGACGAGCCGCTCAAGGTGCATGAGGATTGCGGCGGCGAGATGGAGCGGCTGCTGTCCGCGCCTGCGCTGCAGTTCAAGGGCAGCGGGTGGTACATCACCGATTACGCCCGCAGCGGTAATGGTGGCGCTGGGAACAAGAAATCCGAAACGAAGTCCGACAACTCCGGTTCTTCATCGAGTACCACGCCGAGCACTCCTTCTTCATCGTCGTCCGGCGGCGGTGACAAAGGCGGCGATAAGTCCTAACTTCCTTCGGGTGCGGCTCCGGCCGGAGCCGCGCTCTCCTGCACCTTGCGAAAGCAAGGGCGC
>DASQEG010000318.1:0-5108 GCA_035633775.1 Bryobacteraceae bacterium | reverse complement strand
CGGGCCGCCGGTCGCTCCGCGGTCCATAACCAGTCCAGTCCGTCGCGCGAAACCGCCGTTCCGGTCAGTCGATCACCTTCCGGCTTGCCGGTAAGAGTGATTTCGGTCTCCTTGCGGTTGTCCAGGAACTCCAGCTTGAGCACATTCCCGGCAAATGTGCCGCGAACAGAGGACCGTCCGAACGTTCCGGTGACGTCAGTTCCGGATAGCTCCAGCTTGAGGCGGTCAGCGCTAACCCGGTCACCCTGACGCTGGACGGAAAGGATCCATTCCCCGCCGACATCAAGGCCGAAGGCGGCAGTCGAGAGCACGCATGCAAGAAGACAACGTACGTTGAACATAGCTGATGAACGTACTACGTACGAGTTCGCCGAAGGTTCACTGCATTGCGCGTTTTATTGCGCCGTCAGCCGTCTCCAGCACCATCGCTTCCACCTCAGGCGCAAACGGTGCAGCCATGCCGTAGTAAATCGTGCTGAAAACGGGTTCGTATCCGCCCTCCTCCAGCATTTTGCGCGTCGGCACGTAACCCATCACATCGTTCGAGTATCCGGCAACGATCATCTGCAGCTTCGGATGTCTCGTTTTGAGCTGCAATGCGTACTCCACCACCGGTTCGCCGCCGAGGGCCACGATCGCCAGATCCTTGCCGAGCCGAATCGCCTGGATGGGCATGGCCAGGGTGCGCATAGGGCGTCGTTCCTCGTATCTCTGGATCATTAGCTTTGCGAACCGGATACGCACCGCGTCCTTGCTCTCGAGCATCTTCTCAAAGTCGGCACGACTATGCGGCTGGAGGGGCAGGTCACGCCATTGCAGCGCCGCACCAGAGGTTCCGCGGACCTCCTTCATGCGTTGCCCAAGTACACGCTGAACTTCCGTCGCCAGGGAGCGGCCGTGTGTCCAGACGTGCTCCTCCTGTCCGCGAGGATGTGGGTTCTGATCACCGGCACAGAGTTGGACAAACATGGCCACAGTACCCGGCCGCGTCTTCTCAATCTCCTGCTCGGCTACGCCCGCGAAGTCGCCGCTGATCTTGTAATGCTCACCGGTCAGGGTCGTATTGTGACACGCGTAGCCGAATACCGCCGCCACTTCCCTGCCATCGGCTCCCGAAACCCGAATCACGGGCACGCTGTGATCCATCGGTCCATTTGGGTTCACTCCGATCCGAATCGTGCCTGCGGCGGTACGCTCGCGACGGTTCATCGCAAATCCCGCTTTTCCTTCGCCGAATTGAACGGCAGCCGGTCTCAAATTGCCCAGCGCAACCTTCACGACGGTGAACAGGCTTTCCGTGAGAAACCGGCTGTACTCTGCCAGCGGAGCGTCGATTTCTTCCTTCGGCTCATACATAATGCCGAGGTTGCCTCTCACCATCGGCCCCGTATGCGTGTGCGAAGAATTGAATAACACCCGTTCGCGCCGCAGATCGAGCTCCTTTTCCAGCCTGGCACCCACGGCGTCGGTTATCGTCCTGGGCAGCCCGATCAGGTCGGTCGTGACGATGGTGACGCGCTGTCCTTTGCGATCTTCGAGCACGAGCGCGCGTGCATGCAAGGGCTGCAGAACCCCTTCGGAAGGTTTGTTGCGGCTTGCGTAGCCCGACATCCAGAGGGCTGTTTTGGGTGTAATGTCAGATCGCGCCGCACCCGCCTTCCACTCTGCCGCGCCGAGCGCAGATGTTAAATAGCAAACGGTTAATAAAAGCCGCATAAAAACTGAATGTTAATATAAGCCCGAAACCCGTGGCCATATCTGCACTCCTCCGTTGTTTAGTTACTCTGACACTGGCTATTACAGCTTTGTTAGGTCAGGCGAATAGTAGCTCTGGCGACCTGACCGGCATCATCTCCGATCCAAGCGGGGCCAGGCTCTCTGGTGCAGCCATTACGGCATCGGATCCGGCCAGGGGAATCTCGCGGTCCACAACCGCGGGTGCGGAAGGTGACTATCGCATCGCGCTACTTCCTCCCGGCACATACAAGCTCCGCGTGACATCTCCAGGATTCGCGGTCGCCGTCGTCGATAACGTCGAAATTCGGGTGGGCGACAGCGTTGTGCTTCCCGTCCAGTTAAAGGTCACTGACGTGGCCTCAGAAGTGACGATCCTGGCGGAGGCGCCGTCAGTGGATGTGCACAGGACGCAGCAGTCTTCCACCATTCAGAATCAGCAGATCCGAAACCTGCCTATCAATCGTCGCAATTACCTCGATTTCGCACTTCTCACGCCTGGGGTCGTCGAGACGACTTCCATCGTCGAAGGCACCGACTACCGAGTCGTACAGGCACCCCAGTCCGGTCTCAGCTTCGGCGGCAGCAATGGTCGTGGCAACGCGTTCTCTATAGACGGAGCGGAGAATTTCATCAATTCAGGCGGTGTACGGCCGTCCGTTAGTCAGGAAGCCGTGGCCGAGTTTCAGGTGAACAGAAACAGCTTTTCGGCCGAGTTCGGCAACGCCTTCGGAGGTGCGGTCAACATCGTCACGCGGTCCGGTACAAACGACGTCCGCGGAAACATCTTCGGATTTCTTCGCCACCGCAGCCTGCAGGCGCGCAACTACTTCGATCCCGAACGGGACGGCAGTGCCTACACGCGGACTCAGGCAGGCGCCACTCTCGGGGGCCCGATTCGTCGGGACAAAACCTTTCTTTTCGGAGCATTTGAGCGGCTCGACCGGCAGGAAACAAGCTTCGTACCGATCCTGCAGGATCGCAGCGCGTTTACGCGGCTCACAACTTCTCAACAGCAGCTTGTCGATGCACTCAACGGCAGCGGAGTGCCTCAGCTAAGGGGAATCGCACAGCAGACTGCGGCTGCGCTGACACCTTCCAATTACCCGCGGACGTTGGACCTTTTCAACCGAAACAGCGGCAACTTTCCTTATTCAGAGGACAACACACAGTTCCTGGGCCGGCTCGACCACAGGTTCTCCGACCGCCACAGCGGTTTCCTCCGCTTCAACACGACCAACAACTATAGCGAGAATGCACTTTTGGGCGCGCTGCTGGCGTACAACCGCGGGCGTAACATCGGGCAGCGGGACTACACGACGGTTCTGAGTAACACGTCGGTGCTCGGCCCGCGCCTGATCAGCGAAACACGAGCGCAGTTCGGGCACTACACGCTCGACATTACGACAGTGGACCCGATCGGCCCGTCGGTCGATATCACCGGATACGGATTGTTCGGCCGCGATATTTTTCTGCCTTCAAGGATCATTGAGCGTCATTACCAGCTGTCGCAGATCTTCTCGTGGAACCAGGGCGCGCACGATATTCGTTTCGGAGCGGATATCAATCCTGTCCAGGACCTCGTTCATTCTGAGACCTTCTTCAGCGGGCGGTTTTCCTTTGGCGAGAACGTTACGCTTGCGCAGTTGCTGGGAGTGCTGACCGGTGACCCAAACGCGCCGGCGCAACTTGCCGGCACCCTGCAGTCTCTCGGCCATGGTCAGTTAACCGGTAATCTGAACCAGCCGATCACCTCGCTGCAGGCGTACAACCTCGGCCTGCCCACTTTCTATCAGCAGGGCTTCGGCAATCCGGACTGGCCCAGCTGGTCCAAGCGTTACAACTTCTTCCTCCAGGACAACTGGCGCGTGCATCCGCGCCTAACCCTGAACGCGGGCGCACGATATGAGCTCGAAGTAAACCACCCGGTACTCGGCACCGATCCGAACAACATCGCTCCGAGGCTTGGACTCGCATGGAGCGTCACTGAGGACGGCCGTACGGTAGTCCGAGCGGGTGCAGGCTTGTTCTACTCGATGAATAACCTGCAGGTGGCAAATGTCGCTGACACCCTCGCGGGCGGTTATATCCAGCAGGTGTTCGTGCCCCTCTCAGCTACGCCCGGCTTGAACAACGCTCTGACGGGGCGACCTCTGACGGCAGCGGACATCTATCAGCGATTGCTGCAGCAGGGCGTAATCGGGCAACGTCCGATCGAGCGCACGGATCTGCTGCAGTTCGGTCTCGACCCGAACCCGAACCTTCCTTTCGCGGTGATCTTCGGCATCGAAGATGACTGGAAGAATCCGGTTTCCCAACAGTTCAGCTTCGAGATTGAGCGCGGTATCGGCGGATTTGCGGTTTCGGCTGCCTATAACTGGAACCGGGGTCTGCACCTGCCGCGGATCATCGACCGGAATCTGCGTTATGGCCCGGCCCGGCCTAATGGCGAACCGACGTTCACGTTCGTCAATCCGCTCGTCTTCCAGCGCAACATTTTCGAGCCGAGTGCCAATTCTTTTTACAGCGCTGGCATCCTGCAGGTCACGCGTCGTTTCAGCCGCCACTGGGCTCTGAACGCACATTACACGCTGAGCCGAACGATCGATGAAGTCACGGATTTCAACACGGATTACCAGCCGCACGACCAGCTGAACCCGCGGGCTGAAAGGGCGCTCTCACCTTTTCACCAGAAGCATCGGTTTGTAGCGAGCGCAGTGTTCGAATCCGCGCTGGACAGTTCGCTCCTCGGCGGCTGGGTGTTCTCGCCTATCTTCAACGCCAACTCGGGCCGTCCCTTCAACGTTCTCACGGGCGTGGACAATATGGGCGACCGGCGTGTGAACACGCACCGGCCGTTACGCGCTGGCCGCAACATCGGGGAGGGTCCAAACTATGTTTCGGTGGACCTTCGCATCAGCCGGAGGTTCGGCCTTGGTGGGGAGAACCGGAATCTTGAGTTCATTGCAGAGGGATTCAATCTGCTGAACCGTACAAATTTTCGGACCATAAACAACGTCGTGGGGAACGTCACCGTCGAACAACTGCCGGCAGAGATCCGTGGCGTCCGCGGTGCGCCCACGGAACCTCTGTCATTCACATCCGCCTTCGACCCTCGACAGTTCCAGCTTGGGCTGAAGATCAATTTCTAGACCAGTACGAGCCCCAGCGCGGGCCGTTAACGGATATCCCGCTGGCGTTCCGGATCGCTTGTCCGACGGATCGCGAGACCTGTTCCGATAAGCACGGCGCCAACCAGGACAGCGAGTACTCCCACAGTCCACGAGCTGTCCGGACGCGTAATATAAAGCGACACTGCGATACCAACGCCCAGCGTTGAAGTGATGGTGCCTCCGAGCAGGTACCCGCGCCTT
>DASQEG010000317.1:0-5517 GCA_035633775.1 Bryobacteraceae bacterium | reverse complement strand
TCCGCCCGGGCAGTTCGCCCGCCTGCCACACAGGATCGGTGGCTCCCAGCCCTGTCGCGTAGAGCTGCAGGACGTCACCGGGCCGCGCCGGCTGCCCGGAAGAGACCACCGCGGGCGCGGCAACGAGCGCACCCGTAGCATTGTTCACCGCTGCCGCACTGCGCCCGTTGAACGTGAAGAATGCTGGTGCGTACGACTGGAGATTGATGTTCCCCACCTCGCTGACAAGCTGGTTCGGCCGGTCCGGGTTGAGGATCACGCGCACGGGTACCGATCCGGTAGCCGAGACCGTAGGGATCTGAATATTGATCTGATCCTGGCCGACATACGTAATCGGCACGCGGCGACCGGCAACCTCAACGGCAACACAGCCGAGTTCCAAGGGATAGCCCGGTCGCATATCCGCGCGGCTCGCGGTTCGCTTCGTGCCAAGGGTGAAGTCCCGTCCCCAGACAGTGACTAGCGAGTTCCAGGACAGCTCCCTTGTGTTGGATGCGGCGTTTGTGACGGACTGCAGCACTGGCCGAGCGGTATTTGGGCACGAGCGCCCTTCTGCTTCGACCGTCAGATTATCTAGATAGATACGGTCGCCCTGATTGCCCGTGGTGCTGTTCGCTGCATTGCCGACTGCGTAGAACACAACATCGCCGACGTCGTTCACCGGCGCGGTCCACTCCACCTCGAAGGTCTTGGTTCCGTTTTCACCACCGAAAACTATCTGCGGATTGTGTCCGGCAAACTCCAGCGCATCGGAAGAACAGGGTTGTTCGGGCGTGACGTCACGACCCGCTGCAGTATCGCTGCAGCGCAGGCGGACTCCTGTGACGTTGGAGAAGGTACCCGCTTTCGCGTTCAGATCGCGCGCCTGCCGGGCTGTCAGCTGAAAGCCCCACTTCTGCGCTTCGGGATGTGAGACGGTAACGCGGATGGTCTGCTTCTGGCCTGGCCGGTAGTGAAACGCGTCGATGCGAACAAAGCCGCCGGGCGAGTTCACCGGAAAGCTGTTATGGCATCGCTGACAGTTCTGTTGCGGGGCCGTCGAGTTGTCGACCGTGTTGGTCGACGGCACGGCTGCATGACCGATCGGCCCTCCGGCGGTGGTTGCAAAAAGAGCGGCCGGTAAGGCCGCTCCAAGAAGAACGTACGTGATTTTCAAGAATCACCTCTGGACTGTGATGTAGACGTTACTGGCACTGCTCACACTATTCGTCGTAACGACAATCGGATAGTCGCCCGACTGCAGATCAGGGATTCGCGCATTGATCTGGTAGAAGCCCGAACTGACCATTGCGGCTCCCAGGACTTCAACGCTGGTATCGCCGATGCGCAGCGTCGGGCTGTTCGCGACGGGCAGCGGTGCCGTAACGAACTGGTTCTCGGGCACAGTCGGGTTCGTCGCTCCAAGGCTGTTAGCGTACAGCTGCACCACGTCTCCCGGGCGGAATGCGCGCGTGGAGCGTGGGTCAACGCCCGGCTTTCCCAGGATGCTGGCGTCGGCGTTCAGGCGCCCGGTGACAAACAGTCGACCCTCCTGCGCGAAGGGAGCATAGAGTCCAGGGGTAAGGCTTACTTTGCGAGCGGTGACAGGAGTGCTTTCGCCACTGGCATTGCGAAGCACCACCTGAACATCGCCGCTCGCGGTGTCAAGCGGCGCAAGTATATTCACTTGCGTCGGCGTGACGGCGTAAACCGCCGCGGGCTTTCCGTTGACGGTCACGCTTACCCCGGCCAGCGTAGTCGGCAGCCGCCCTGCAGCAAGTTCCGGTGTGCCGTCCCAGGTTCGGGTTTCCGGGGCAAGATTTCGCCCGAACAGCGCTACCCAGCTGTTTTCGGCCAGCCCTTCCTGGAAGTTGAAGGCGTCGGTCACGCCGCCCTGCGAGATGGACGGACGGTTTGCCCCACCGCCGACAGCAGGGCTTAAGGTAATGTTCGCCGTGTAGATGCGGTCACCAGTGTTCGTGCCGTTGCCGTTCGCCGCGTTTCCTGCCACGTAGACGCGGATGTCCCCACTGGCCTGCGCCGGCGGCGTCCAGTCGAACGTAAAAGACCCGGCATTTCGCGGAGCTGTGTGCGTAGCATACTGAACGGGCGCAGTGTCGCGGCAGGGCGGAGTTCTGTCATCAGCACAGATCACCTGAACGCCAGTGCCGCCCTGCAGAGTTCCTGCCTGGCCCGGGTTCGCACCATCTGCTGTGCGCACCGAGGCCTGGAAGCCGAACGCGCGCGCTGTGCTGTCGGTGATCGTGACGGTAAAGGTCCCACGCTGCCCAGGCGTGTAGTTCGTGCCGCCTGAGTAAGTCACTTCGACGCGTCCGCCTCCTCCATTGACGGGAGTGCCCACATGGCAGCCTGACTGCGCGCACGTCTGCTCACCGGGTGCGCCGGTGTGCTGCGGCGGTGCTCCCGCGCTGCTTGCCACGATCACGGCCGGTATTGTGGCCAGTATGGTCGCGAACTTCGCGATTAAGATTTTTCGGTTCAGTGTCATAAGGAAATGGTTCGTCCTCAAATGGCACCTGCGACTACAGGCCCTGCCGTAGACACACAATGCCACACATCAGATGACTTTGCAGCAGCTCTCGCGGGTATTTCACAACTTGTTTACAGCCGCTGCACAGATCGCGAGAGCCTTCCTTGCGATCGTGCTCAACGGCAGTGTTCCGGCGTCTCGTGTTGCGACCCACTCACAAGGCGGATGCGCCCGCTTCGCCCTTAACCGGACTTGGCGTACGGAGACTAAGTATCTGTGATTGACAATCGAGTGCCGAAATTTTCCGACCTCCACGCCGCTCCGAAGAAGGTGTTTCGTCTCCGGCAGTTCCCAAAATCCGCTCATCCTGGGTGAGTCGGGTGTACGCCGCCATAGCAGAAGAGAGTCATCGCACATTACAACACCGACCGTGCGCTTCTCCTCGATTGCATCCGTCGTCTCCTGCTTCGCAGGCAGCCCGTCCTGCGTGCCTTCCGCTCGCGCCCGGCAGTGTGAAGCCACAGGACACAACAGACATTGCGGAGCCCTCGGCAGACATACGGTCGCTCCGAGTTCCATCATGGCCTGGTTGAACTCGCCCGGCCGCGGCTTATCCAGGAGCGTATCGGCGAGTTGCTGAATTTCGGGCACACTCGCGTTCGCTGCACGAATGCGCGTCAGAACACGAAGAACGTTGCCGTCGACTGCAGCGTGCGGCAAACCGAACGCTATGCTCGCCACAGCAGAGGCCGTGTAAGCACCGACTCCAGGTAGATTGCGCAACTGCTCATATGAGGCCGGCACGCCGTCATCAGTAAGCTGCTGTGCCGCTCGGTGAAGGTTTCGCGCTCTGCGGTAATAGCCAAGTCCTGCCCACGCGCTGAGCAGCTCCTGTTCGGATGCACGGGCCAGCGCCTGCACCGTGGGGAATCGCTGAAGGAAACGCTCGTAATACGGAATGGCTGCAACGACTCGCGTCTGCTGCAGCATGATCTCCGATACCCAGATTGCATACGGATCGGTGGTCCGCCGCCACGGAAGGTCGCGACGTGCGCTTGCGTACCAGCCAAGGAGGTCGGCGGCGAAACTGTCGCTCATCGGCCGGAGCTATTTCAGGTCGACCATGATGATCTCGAACGGTCTGTCGCTGAGGTTCTCCTCAACGTGCCGAACCGGAGTTCCCCACGACACCTCTCCCGCCTGACGCTTTGGCGTCTGCACGGTTCCGTCGGCAGCCGTAATCCGAAAGTTCTGTTCTGTGAGCATCACGGCGACGCGATTCGTAGCATGCTCATGAAGTTTCAGCGTCTCCCTCGGTGCGGCCTTTACACGAACCACTCGAACGTGATCATTCTCGAACTCGACTTTGTAGTTCCTGGGCAGCAGCTTGACCGGATCGAGAGCCGCCGACCCGGGCTCGCCGCCGCCTGGCGCCTTCTTCAGTTCGATCTCCAGTATGCGCACGGGAGTGTCGCTCGTGATCTCCGCGGTGTGCATACCGCCGGCCGGGCTCCACAAGGGCTGGCCCGCATTCCACCTGATCTCTTCCGTACGGCCATCCTGCCATTCGATGCGCTGGCTTCCGGAGTTCAGGTAAACCATCACGCGGTTCACTTTGTGGTCGTGAATGCGAGTTTTTCGATGTGGCTCGGCACTGGCGTCGATCACCTTCACATACTCGTTATCGATCGGAACCGGCCGTGGTGCAGAGTCAGCCGCGTGGAGCGCTGCTCCGCACAGCACCGCAGGCAAGAGGACGAGTCGCATCATCGAACGCATTTTATCCGGTCAGATCAGTCGTCCACAATATCGGCCGCAGCCTGCAGATCCTCGGGACGGCCAACATCACGCCAGCGGCCTTCAAGCGCATATAGCCGCAGTTTCTGGCCATCCGCGATCATGTCGGCGATGGCCGACGTCAGCTCATACTCGCCGCGTGGCGACATTTGCAGCCGGTCGAGATAACGGAAAAGCACGGGAGCGAAGACATACAATCCGGCGCTGTTCCAGTGCGTCGAGGAAGTTCCTCTCGCGGGCTTCTCCACTATGCGCTGAATAATCCCCCGCTCTTCATAGATGGCAGCGCCCTGCCATGGATCATCGACGTGTTTCGCCCCGAGCACGCCATGGCTGCATTCGGCAAACATGTTGACCAGCCCTGCATAATCGGTTGGCTCGCAGATGATGTCGCCGAAAGTCAACAGACACGGATCACTTCCGGCAAACTCCCGGCCGAGCGCGACCGCGCTGCCCGTGCCTGTGGGAGTCTCCTGGACGGCGTACTCGATGTCGAGCGCCTCATAACCTGCGAAGTGCTCGATGATCGTTTCCCGGCGGTAGCCCACGACCAGAAGCACACGCCGGATGCCCGCCTTCGACAGGCGTTCCAGAATGTGCTCAAGCATGGGCCGGCCGTCAACCGGGAGCATCGGATTCGGCAGATCCGCGGTGAGCGTGCCCATCCGCGTGCCACGGCCCGCCGCCAGTACAATCGCTTTCTCTACGATAGGCATCCACTCCCGATGCTACAGGAACTCGCAGGCGTCAGTCAGAAGAAGGCAGGAACAGGACCGAATTAAGCGAGGCATTGCTGTCCTTCAGCAGATAGGCAGCAATGCACTCGCTTTCGTGCAGTGCTCCACCGCATGCATGTGGGGCATCTTGCGCGACTTGTGGACTGGGCGCTGGCCCGCATCTACACCGGGCGGCCCCCACGCCACCCTCGCTTTAGCGGCGTGGCCAAGGAGAGATTTTCGCACGGTTTGCCGCCGCAAGTCGAATGTATGCACCGTTATCTGCTCCGAGGCCAGGCAGTCCGACCCATCACAGGAGCCGTGATCCCGTTCCGCGAGTCGTCTGGAGACACCACAACTTGTAAGTCCGCAGTCGCAGCATGAACGCGGCTTCGCGGTATCCTCATCGAAGTACCCGGAATGGTTAAGCCCGCTTGCCATTACAACGCCACGCTTGTACATTCGGCGACCTCTCGTGATGCTGGCTCGGAAATGCCATGCCCGGTACGTGCGGAAACGACTACGTAATCTCAG
>DASQEG010000316.1:0-2966 GCA_035633775.1 Bryobacteraceae bacterium | reverse complement strand
GAGAGAATCACGTCGATCCCGCCCCCCGAGCCGAGATCGAGAACAACATCACCGGGGTTCAGCTTTGCAAGCGCGGTCGGATTGCCGCAGCCGAGAGAAGCTTTCAGCGCCTCTTCAGGTACTGCTCCCTGTTCCCCTTTGCCATACAGGTTCGAGGTGATCGGGTCAGACGAGCCGTCAAATGCGGCTCCTGCGCCGCAACAGGCATTCCCATCCCCCTTCTGGACACGCAAGGCGGCCTGGCCGTACTTCTCTCGCACGACCTGTCGAACATCGGTGCTCATGAGTCTTCTCCTTTTCTCAACAGCAGGCAGTGATCTTTTCGGGTTCAACAGCTTTGTTACGGGTGCAGCACTCGGCGTAGAGAAACCCTAGCAGCTCCTGCAACGCATCCGTGTTCGCCGAGTACCACAGGAACGTACCGTCCCGGCGCACCCGCACGAGCTGTTCGTTTTTCAGCTTCTCCAGGTGGTGCGAAAGCGTCGAGGCGGGGATGTCGAGCTCGCTTCCGATATCCCCAACGACGAGTCCTTGCGGATGAGCCGTAAGCAGGAGTTGCATGATGCGGAGCCGCGACTCGGTTCCCATTGCTGCAAACATGTCGGCGCATCGCGTAATTGCTTCGGAGTCTGTCTTTTGCTTCGTGGGCACAGGACCGTTGTTCCTATATTTCTAGAATAATGGAAACATGGACAGAGTCAAGCGGAATTTCACGCAGATGCCAGCCGGGTGAGTGCGTCCGGGACCGGAGCAGCAGAGACCGCGGGGCAGAAGTGCCACGTGCCACCACTTGTCTGCCTTTGACGTAAGATCCACGTATGAACCAGGGACCCGCAGTTCTGCTGCGACGTGCAACTCCGGAGGACGCACCGCGTGTTGCTGAGATCTGGCATTCGGGGTGGCGCGACGGGCACCTTGGGGGCGTACCTGAGGCACTTGTGGTTGCACGTACTCCCGAGTCGTTTTTCAAACGTGCTGTCGCACGGTTTCAGAGCGCCACCGTAGCTGAGGTCGACGGCGTAGTTGCGGGGTTCATCATGGTGGAGGCGGACGAAGTCGAGCAGGTCTACGTGGCTGCTGAGCATCGTGGGACAGGCATAGCCCAGTTGCTGCTCACAGAGGCTGAACGGCAGGTGGCTGAGAACGGCTTCGAAGAGGCGTGGCTCGCGGCGGTAGACTCCAACGCACGCGCACGTGCCTTCTACTCGCGAGCGGGGTGGGTGGATCGTGGGACGTTCGAATACCAGGCGCCGACGGAGCGCGGTCCGATCTCCGTGCCCTCACACCGATACACGAAGAATGTCGGCCAGAGGAGCTAGCCGGCTTTCCCACTACGGAAGACAGGCGGCCTGCCCGATGATCAGATCGAAGCCGGATTTCATCTCTCCGTCTTCCAGCGTGTCCTTGAACTTCGGGTTGTTCGCCCAGGCAGACTGCACGAAGTCGAATTGCCGCGTGATCGACGTCTGGTATGCCGCCAAGACAAGCCCGCGCTCTCCGTCATCAAGTTGGCGGTCCGGGTCCTTCGGCTCAAAGTACAGTTCACCGTAAGGAATCCCGCGCCGAAGAAGACGATGGGTGTGTGTAGTCGTCTCACCGATCGCCTGATTCAGTGTCCCGGTGTCATCACGCGGATACGGTCTTTCGGATATGCGCGGCGAAAGGGCACCGGTCTCCGGTCGATGGTGGCTGCGCGGTATCAGTACAGAATGGCGATTCCGTGACACAGGCCTCAACACCAGATACGGCGTGAATAGGCTGTGATCCGGCCTGGAACTCAAAGTGGTTGTTGGCACAGTCGTCGAATGCAAGCCTTGCGTTGTCCTGCTCCGGCGCACGCATAACTGGCGCCCCCCTTGCCCATCGGCCAACAAGCTTTGCCCCAAGTAGTTCCGGACTGGTGTTTGCATTTTCTGCGGCACTCGCGAGGAAACGCCTGAACAACGGAACGTTCTGCCGGAGCCTGCGAATCACCAGAAACGAGCCGTCCTTGGCCCAGGCAGGACCGACTGCACTGGCGCCCGTACCTAACGAGTCATAGATCGTATTCTCGACGCGAGCGACTTCATGGTCAAGGTCAGCCCGGTCGTGGCTGGCCGCGATCACGACGATATCGGCCTCGCGGCCGGGCCCGCCGAAGACCCAGTTCGACGGAGCTCCCTCGCTGGAATCCGGATCGTTCAGCACGCGCGTGGCACGGGCTGACAAACCCTCACGAAACGCCTCGTCCTTAGCGGTAGTTGCGACGTACGGCAGGAGCCGCCTCAGCCACCCACGCGCGGCGATCAGATCCGTGATGCGCAGAAACATCATCGTCTGAAAATCTTTGTTGAAACCGGCGAGGATCTTGCCTTGTATGATCGCCACGTCCAGCTGCGGCTCGTTCGGGCATCAGGACGGGACGCATCACTATATGGCCCGACTCGCGGTAACGCTGGTGCTTCACGAACCATGTTTCTCCCGTTTCAAACGCCCTCGATGGCAATAGTGAAGAGGGTTGAACAAGGGGGACACAACTTCTGCCGTGGGACTCGCGCCTAAGGCTGAGTAACCGACGAATACTGATGCAGTACACCCTGTTGAACAGCGGCTTTCTCTTGCCAAACGGGCACTCAAGGATTCCCCGTTAGGGCAAAATGTTCGGGAGCGTTAAACGGGTGTGAGCGCCTTCGAGAATGTGTTCGTCTCGGTTCGCGTCAGCTACGGATTGGCAACAGCATGCAGGTGACGCTGCGACAGATGCAAATAGATGACAGTGTGCTTGAGCTCTACATGCCCGAGCAGACGCTGAATGGTCCTGGGATCAGCGCCTGCTTCCAACAGGTGGGTGGCGTAACTTTGGCGGACCAGGTACGGCGTCACTCGCTTCTGGATGCCGGCGTTCTTCGCTGCCTCCTTGCAGGCCTGCCAGATGACTTCACCGGTACCGGTGGTAGGGAGCAAGGTCACGCTGCTCCTGGACGCCC
>DASQEG010000315.1:0-3792 GCA_035633775.1 Bryobacteraceae bacterium | reverse complement strand
GGTGCAGCTATCTGGTGTGCCGACGCTCCCCGGAGGTGATAACCAAAGCAACACGATTTAGCCTCTGCACAAGTATGTGCACCCAAGGCCAGGCTAGTACTCGGGCCCTGCTACCGGGTTCGAGAAAAAGCCCGGCATCTCTTGTCGAGAGTGCCGGGCTGGATTCTCGAAAGCTTCTGAAGGGTTTAGCTCATACGCCGGGAGCGTGCTCCGGCTACACGGGTCGGCTCGAAGATCGCGCCGTTGGCCATGGCGTGGACCGGAAGGACAACCGAGTTGTCTACCAGTTCCGCCATCGTGTGGATCGGAAGTCCTTCTGCTTCCTTAAGGAAGATCAGGGTGCCAGCGTCGGCGTTGTAGTCCACCTGAATCCAGTCACCGCAACGGATCTGATCGGTCGCAATCAGGTTTGATAGCGGCTGAACGAGCAGACGCTCAATGGCGCGCTTCAGGTGCCGTGCACCGTACTTTGGGTCGATTCCTTCGCGAAGAAGGAAGCTCTTACCCGCATCGGTGACGTGGAAGATGAAAGCACGGTCTGGCGCGGCGTTGAAGATGCGCTGCTGAACCATGTTGAGTTCGATGTCCAGAATCCGGCGCAGCTGGTCTTCGCCCAGGGGGCGGAACACAACTACCTTGTCCAGACGATTCATGAACTCGGGCGTGAATTTGCGGCGCGCGGCCTCAACACCCGTCTTTTCAACCTTGGTATTCAGCTTCTCGTCCGAGCGGCAGGCCGCTTCGCGTGCGCTCTCCTTCACCACACCGAAGCCCAGCTTTGGAGCCATAAGCGAGCTCATCTCGGCCGCGCCGAGGTTGCTGGTCATGAAGATCATGGCGCGAGAAAAATCAACCTTGCGGTTGTCGCCCAGCGTCAGCGTCGCTTTGTCCAGAATTCCCAGCAGCAGGTTCCACAGCGCGTCGCTGGCCTTCTCGATCTCATCGAACAGGACGAAGCTGATTTTCGTCGTGTCGGTGTGGTACTGATTCAGCACCTCCTGGCTGAGCAGCGGGTGAGTTTCCCGGTGACCCTAATATCCCGGAGGCGAACCGATCAGCTTCGCGATCTCATGGCTGTGCTGGAACTCGGCGCAGTCAATCTTTATCACGGCGCGGGGGTTCTTAACGAGTGCTTCCGCAGTTGCTTCCACAATGCGAGTCTTGCCAGTGCCCGTAGGCCCCAGGAACAGGAAGTTGCCGATGGGGCGACCAGGAGCGCTCATCCCGGTCAGGTGCATCTGGTAGATATTGACGATCTGCTGAACCGCCTCGTCCTGGCCGACGATGTTGCGGCGCAGCGACAGCTCGAGGGATTCTGCTTCCCGGCCCGTCTTCGTCGGATCCAGTGCCGTGTTTAATTGAGTCATTTTTTCGTTCTCCGAGACCGTATCTCACCCCGCTTCCCTGTGGAAGCACGGTAGCTAAGAGCAATCTGCCTGCCAAATGGAAGTTTGGGTCCGCGGAAGACCCGCGACAGCACACGGCCAGCATCTGTCACCTCACTTGGGTGGTATCGAAGGTCGCACTTCGATCCGGCTCACAGTAGTTCGGGCCGGCATCTGCAGGACAAACACAACTGCGTCAGCGATGTCTTCGGGTGCGATCTTCCAGGAAGCTCGGGCACTCCGCGGACTGAAGTCTGTATCTACACTGCCTGGCATCACATAGGTGACGCGGATGCCTTCGTTGCGGTGGTCCAGCATCATCGCTTCACTGAAACCGTTGAGCCCGAACTTCGATGCGTTGTAAGCGGCACCACCTGCAAATGGGTTCTTGCCAGCAAGACTGCTGATGTTGACAATTGAGCCGCCGCCCGATTTCCGAAGACGTGGAATCGCTTCGCGGCAGCAGTGAAACACCCCAGTTAAGTTGGTATCCAGCATCACCCGCCAGTCCTCGAGGGAGAGGTCACCGACCGGGCTAAAAATTCCAAGTCCCGCATTGTTTACAAGTACGTCAAGCCCTCCAAGTGACGAATCTGCAAACTCGAAGAACCGTGCAACGGCGTCAGGTTCGCGTACGTCAAGGGCCGCGCCGTAGCAGTGCGGCACTCCTCCGAGTTCCTGAGCAACAGTTCGGGAGGCATTCTCATCTCGTCCGCAGATCGCTACGCGAGCACCTTGCCCGATTAGCGAAGAGGCAATTGCCCGACCAATCCCGCGGGTTCCACCGGTCACGACAGCTCGTTTGCCTTCAAGGGGTCCATTCATGCCTACGCATGATAATGCCGTTAAACGGCTATACTGAAAGTTGGTGCACGAGACCAGTGTTTTCTGGCTTCGCGCGGCTGCCGCGTTGTACGCCATCGGCCTGTTCCACACGTTAACCATCGCGTTCCGCAAATCAAGCACGCTATTTCGGCCTGCCCTCGTGAGTTTTGCCGCAGGTGCTGTGGTCCACCTTGTTTCCGTGGTGGAGACCTTCGTCGAGCAAGGGACGTGGTTCCCCGCCGGCTTCGGTTATTCGGCATCAGTTTGCGCTCTGGGCGTAGCGCTGGTGTTCTTGTTCTCCTACTGGCGATTTCGGGTGGAGACGCTCGGCCTCCTCTGCTTTCCGCTGGTATTTGTATTGACCACTGTTGCGGCCTTGCGGATGCCTTTAGGCTCATGGACCAGTACGGCCGCTCGGGACACGTGGCTCGTTACTCACATCGGGCTGGTGCTGTTGGCCTACGCTGCGTTGCTTCTGACGGCGTTCGCCTCGGTGCTGTACCTGCTGCAGGAACGGCAGCTCAAGCGCAAACGTGCTTTGATGCTGTTCGACCGCTTGCCCCCGCTGGGTACGCTGGACTCACTTATCTCGGTCTCGCTCGGCTCCGGTTTCGTCCTCCTGACCATCGGTGTCGTTATCGGAGCCACATGGGCCTCCATCGAATCAAGGGGTGCAGTCGTGAGGGACCCACGGGTGACGATAGCCGGCGTGACCTGGGCCTTCTGTTTTCTTACTCTCCTTCTGCGTGTCACCGCGGGATGGCGCGGCCGCAAGGCAGCACTGATGTCGGTTGCCGTGGTCGCGTTTTCAGCGGCAACGTGGGCTGCCCACTACGTAAGTCACTAAGAAAGTATGAGAGTCTGGCTGGCAGGATTGAATCACCGAACGGCACCCGTGGCCGTCCGGGAGAAGCTTGCCTTCGTCGACGCTGAAGTGCCTGATGCCCTGGCGGGTCTGCGCGCCTGTCCTGGCGTGAGCGAGGCCATGATTCTGTCAACATGCAACCGGGTTGAGCTGACACTCGCGGCTGACGATGCGGTCGACGGGGGTGCGCTTCTGGCCGACTATCTCAGACACTCACGCAGGGTGGATGCCGGGTGGCTGGACCCGCATCTGTACACGTACGCTGGCCGCGATGCCATTCGGCATCTGTTCCGCGTGGCCGCCAGTCTCGACTCCATGATCGTTGGAGAGCCGCAGATCCTGGGCCAGCTTAAGGCAGCGTACGGGCACGCTCGTGAATGCGGCACCCTTGGTGGGGTTCTCGACGCCGCCGTCTCGCGCGCGTTCAATGTCGCCGCGCCCGTGCGTACGGAAACAGACATTGGTAGCAGCGCTGTTTCCATCAGCTCTGCAGCGGTGGAACTCGCGCGCGAGATCTTCGGCAACCTTAAAGGCCGCAAAGTAATGCTGGTTGGTGCGGGCAAGATGTCCGAACTGGCCGCGCGGCATCTGTATCGTTCAGGCGCGTCGATCCTGGTTACAAACCGGACGGAAGCACGCGCGCTCGACCTCGCCCGTGTTGTTCACGGCTCGGTTGTCCCGTATGACGCATACCGGCAGCATCTCAAGGACATCGAC
>DASQEG010000314.1:0-3580 GCA_035633775.1 Bryobacteraceae bacterium | reverse complement strand
CTGGACAGCCTTTCAGGGCACGGAACCGGAAGCGGTTCCCGTCGAGCTCATCGGTATCTGGCGGAACGCCTGGGGGCCGCGCCAGGACCTGATTCTGTGCCGGATGGAAGGTCGCGCGAAAGAGACCGGAGTGGCGGGCGGAATGAGCGGCTCGCCAGTTTACATCGATGGCAAACTGGTCGGTGCTGTTTCCAATCGCGTCGGAGCATTCACGAAGGAAGCTATCTGCGGCATCACGCCCATCGAGCTGATGCTCGAGATCAACGACTTTGACTGGAGCCGGCCTTCGGACGCGCGCGTCCCTGGGTCGCAAACGACGCAACGAGCTGCTCGGGCGATCCCGAGTGAGGTGCTGGCCCAGGCAGTGAGTGCCGGTGCATCACAGGAGCTTTCGACGCACGCGCTCCTGCAGCCCATCGATACGCCGTTGTTGTTCTCCGGGTTTAGTGAAAACGTGCTGCGCGAGTTCGGCCCGCTGTTTCGTCAGCTCGGAGTGCACCCGGTTCAGGGCGGTGCCAGTGGTGCGCTGCAGCAGGTGACACCGGCGAAGGACTGGAAAGACGCTCTTCAGCCCGGCGATCCGATCGCGGGTGTGCTTGTGTCCGGTGATATGAGCGTGACAGCGCTCGGCACGACCACCTACAACGACGGCAAGCGCGTGCTTGGCTTCGGTCACCAGTTTCTCAACCTGGGACCTGTCGATATCCCAATGGCGAAGGGCGAGGTACTGCTTGTTCTCGGCTCTTCCTTTCAACCGGTGAAGCTGGCCAATGCTACAGAGGTCGTCGGTGCACTGAAGCAGGATCGGCACAGCGGCATTCTAGGCGAACTGGGAGCAACATCGGAGATGATCCCAGTCTCGCTGAAAGTCCGCACGTTCGGTGACAACAATCAGGTCAAACGCGAGAAGGATCTCAGATTCAACGTCTTCGTCGAGCAGAAGTGGACGCCTTATCTGATGATGGCGACGCTATTCAACTCGGTGTCGACGATCAACGATTTCGCCGAAGAAGCGACGTATCGGCTGTCGGGAGACATTGAACTGGAAGGCCAGCCGAACATCTCGCTGCAGACGATGCTGGCGCCGGGTGAAGTGCCGATGCCTGCTCCGATGATTCTGGCTGGCTGGTGGGGCGATAAGTTCAACAAGCTGTTTGGCAACGCAGTAAAGGTGCCGCGGCTGAAACGCGTTAATGCGGTTGTCGACCTGTTGCCGCAGCGGCGGGTCGCCTCCGTCGAGAATGCATGGGTTGCTGACCCGCAGGTGGAGCCCGGTACCGAAGTTC
The DNA here is from genome assembly GCA_035633775.1 of Bryobacteraceae bacterium. Lineage (GTDB taxonomy): Bacteria > Acidobacteriota > Terriglobia > Bryobacterales > Bryobacteraceae > JAWXCM01. Next base: position 2,294 of record DASQEG010000314.1, on the reverse strand, counting down.
CTGTTAAGGTCTACCTGCGGCCCTACCGCGGCGAGCGCATCGAACGGGAAATCAAGCTGAAGATACCGGCTGGACTGCCCAAGGGTGAGCATCGCATTCTGGTTAGCGATGGTGACACACTGACCCGGTTTCAGAGCATGGCGGCTTTCGCAAATCGCTACATCGATCTGTCTGAGACCGTGTCCATGCTGAATCAGGAACGCAGCAACAACAAACTGTACGTCTCGCTCGTGCAGTCGCGCCCGACCTTCTACGACGACGACAAGATCATGCCCAGCCTGCCGGCATCGGCAGTGAATGTCATGCAGGCGAGCCGGGCATCGAATCGGCCATTCGTAAGCTCGGGCGAGAGTGCGACCGTGCAGGAGTCCATTCCTTTTGAGTACGTGATCAGCGGCAGCCAGTCCGTCCGCATCACCGTACGGTGATCCCGCAACAATGACCCTATTTCGTTTGCTGGTTTGCGCGGCGCTCGTGGGAGCGCCGCTTTCGTTTGCTGTGCAGACGCGTAGCTGGACGCACAACGCCCAGGAAGACTTCGAAAAGGGCACGCTGCGCAACCTTTCCATGCGCAACGATGGCGTACTCACTCTCGCCCCTGCCTTCCGTGAGCTGGCGGATCCTTCGGCGGCTTATTTATTGTCCCTCGCAGTGGACTCCAAGGGCAACCTCTACACCGGCGGGGGCGCCCTCGGAACGTCGACAACGCGCATCACCGTAGTCGACGCGCATGGTAAGTCGCGGGCATACGCCGAGGTGCCTGGCATGCAGATTCAGGCAATGGCCGTGGATCGCAGCGACCGCCTCTACGCGGCCACTTCACCGGACGGCAAGGTATATCGCATCAGCCCGGACGGCAATCCCGAGCTCTTCTATGACCCGAAGGCGAAGTACATCTGGGCTCTCGCCTTTGACAGCCGGGGCAACCTGTTTGTGGCGACGGGAGATGCAGGCCAGGTTCACCGCGTAACGCCGGGAGGGCAGGGAGGTCTGTTCTTCGCGACCGAGGAGACACACGCCCGTTCCCTTGTCATCGACAGCAAGGACAACCTGATTGTCGGCACCGAGCCGGGCGGCCTGATCATGCGCATCACCCCGGCCGCCGAAGGCTTCGTCCTTCATCAGACGGCCAAGCGTGAAGTGATCGCAGTGGCCGTGGGGCGCGCTGGGGAAATCTATGCGGCCGCGGCCGGCAACAGGTCAACGAGCCCGGCTCCTGCAGGCCCGCCGCTTGTGCCCGCTCCCCCACCTCCAGCACCAGCAGCTGCCGCGGCCGCTGCCGGAGGCGCAGCGCGGATCACCGTCCAACCGGTTCCAGTCACGCCGCCGGCTGCGGTTCCCATTCCTCCAGCCGCAATTCCCGGCGGTTCCGAGGTCTATCGCATCAGCCCCGACGGCTATCCGCAGCGCGTCTGGAACCATGCGCAGGACGTGGTTTACGCACTGGCCTTCGACGCGGCCGGACGTCCAATTCTTGGCACGGGGAACAAGGGCAACATCTACCGGCTCGATTCCGAGCTGGTATCCACGCTGTTGATCAACGCAGCGCCCACCCAGGTTACGGCGCTTGCCAGCGGTCCGAAAGGTGCGCTGTACGCGGCCACCAGCAACGTCGGCAAGGTCTACGTGATCGGTCCCGAGCTCGCCGCTGAAGGTTCCTACGAAAGCGATCCGCTGGACGCCGGCTCGTTTGCTTACTGGGGCCGTGTACAGCAGAAGTCGCTTGGCGGGCAGGCCCGTTTTGAGACCCGGTCCGGCAATCTTGATCGTGCGCAGAAGAACTGGAGCAACTGGGCCGCGCTCGATGCTTCAGCACGTGTGGCTTCCCCCGCCGCTCGCTTTCTGCAGTACCGGCTGGTGATGTCAGCCACTGGGAGTGAGCGTACGGAGTCGCCGTCTCTGCGCGAAGTGGAGATTGCATGGATGCCCAAAAACGTCCCGCCCGCGCTGGAAATCGTAGACATCACGCCGCCGAACTACAGGTTCACCCCGCCTTCGGCCCTGGCCGCAGCCGCACCCACCCCCACGGTGACGCTGCCTCCGCTGGGCCAGCGGCGCCGCACCCTGCCGGCACTGGCTTTGGATCCATCTGCCACCCAAACGATGCAGTATGCACGCGGTTATCTGGGCGCACGCTGGGCAGTGACCGATCCGAACAACGACACCATGACGTATCGCGTGGAGATCCGGGGCCTTGCGGAACGTGAGTGGAAGCTGCTCCGTGACAAGCTTCGCGAGAAGTACCTGAGCTTTGAATCGAACACGTGGCCAGACGGGGATTACGTACTTCGAGT
>DASQEG010000313.1:0-6487 GCA_035633775.1 Bryobacteraceae bacterium | reverse complement strand
AATGTCTGGGGGCTGCTAGACGAGTTTGGAGACGCCGAGATTGCCACCCTTGTCGCGCCCCGCAGCCTCTTCATCGAGCAATCCACCACGCCCGTGTTCCGGAGCTCCAAGGGCGACATTCTCCCAATCGAGAACGAGGTAGCGCACCGCGAGTTCGAGCGCATTGCTAAGCTCCTGCCCCCTGGAGTGCAGCAGCAGCGCGCATTCGTTCCGAGCGACGGAATTGCGAGCTTCCTAAAGCTGCTGGGTGTGACAGCAACACCAGTCGCAACCGGGCCCCAGGAGTTGCGCAATGACTTCAGCGCTTCCGAGCGACAGCGCCGGACCGTGAAGGAGATTGAAGCTCACGTACAGCGACTTGTGGCTGAATCGGAAAGGACTCGATCCAACTTCTTTCTCTGGAAGGCAGCGCCATACCTCAAGGATGGGGCATGGTCGACAAAGCTGCGGCATGCGACACACAGCGGAAAAGACTTTATCGAAGCGGCTCGACCATATCGAGAGCACTTTGCGACGGAGGTAATCGGCCGCTTCGATGCACCACTGCTTCCGCCAGCACCGCGCACCCGAAGAATCTATGACCGCGAGAAGTGGACCGGGTACGATGTGGTGCTCGATGTGTATCAGGACTTGTTCGCGTGGGGAGTTCTGCTGGTTCCCAAGGACCTCAGGGCAGGGGAACGCCGCCCGGTTGTGGTGTGCCAGCACGGACGCAACGGTCTCCCCAGGGATCTGATCGAGCCGGCTGAAAGCCCGTACAATCAGGCTGCGGCGAGGCTGGCGGACCTCGGGTACGTGGTCTTCGTCCCACACAACTTGTACCGGGGCGAGGACCGATACCGCTGGCTGTCGCGAAAAGCAAACACCGTAAAGGCGTCCTTGTTCTCATTTATCACGGCACAACATGACCAGATCCTGCGTTGGCTCGAAACGTTGCCGTTTGTGGACGGACAGCGTATGGCATTCTACGGGCTCAGCTACGGCGGCGAAACGGCCGTACGCGTCCCCGCCTTGCTGGGCAAGTACGCTCTCTCGATCTGCTCCGGTGACTTCAACCAGTGGACACGTAAAGTGGCAGCAACCGACGAGGTTTTCAGCTTTATGTACACCATCGAATGGGAGATGCCGTACTTCAATATGGGGAACACCTTCGACTACTCGGAGATGACCTACCTGATCTTCCCGCGGCCCTTTATGGTTGAGCGTGGGCACCACGACCTGGTGGCGCGTGACCGCTGGGTGGCATACGAGTACGCGAAGACGCGCTGGCTCTACACTCAGCTGGAGCTTGGCCACCGAACGGAGATGGAGTACTTCAATGGCGGACATGCCATGAACGCCGACGGGACTTTCCAGTTTCTGTCGAAGCATCTGAACTGGCCGCGCGGACGCGGGGCGAACTGACAGTGTGCCACCACTGCTTGGGGCGAGCAGTGCGTGTGATGTAATTCTCGTATCGGTACGGCCCAGTGACACCGCCTCACAATAAGTAATCTCGACGAAGTAATCTCGACGGCAAACATGTTCAGCAAGACCCGCCCCTTCGCCACGGCTACGCGCGCAACCACCGCTCTCATCGGTGCAGTTCTGCTCACACCGCTGGTGTGTGCCCAGGATCCTCCCACCGCGGAGGTGAAGCAGACTTACTCAAAGCTATGCTCAGGCTGTCACGGGGACGATGCACGGGGCACACAGCAGGGGCCAGGTCTTGCAGGAAACCCATGGGTACGCAGGCGGTCGGTTCAAAGCCTTAAGAATGTGATCCGCAACGGAGTGCCATCGGCAGGCATGCCGGGCTTCAAACTGCCGGATACCACGATCGACGCACTCGCCGCGATGGTGGTGTCACTGAATGCAGTCGCAGCCGAGCAGGCTGTAGACGGCGATCGCGAAGCGGGGAAACAGATCTTCTTCGGCAAGGGGCAGTGTGCTTCCTGCCATATGGTTTACGGAGAGGGATCAGCAGTCGGTCCCGATCTGTCGAACGTCGCACGCGAACTTACAGTGGATCAGATTCGGGAAGCCCTGCTTCAGCCGGACTCACGAATCGCTTCGGGTTATGAACTCGTCACGGTGCACCTGCAGAGTGGCAAGTCCCTTCGCGGGTTCGCAAGAAGTCGAAGTAGCTTCGATCTGGCGTTGCAGGATCTCCAAGGGCGCTTCCACCCCCTCTCGCTCGATCAGATTTCCCGCGTCACCGACGAGAAACGATCACTCATGCGCCCTGTCAATGCCGCCGGACACGAGACTCAGAATGTAGTCGCATTTCTCAGCCGGCTTACAGGAGTCCAGCCAGGATCGACAGTCTCCGCGCCCGCGGCGCCGGCGAAGTTGGATGCTATCAATTTCGACAGGATCATGAATCCCGGGCCGGGAGAGTGGCTGACGTGGAACGGCAATCTGAGCGGGAACCGCTATAGCGAACTCAAGCAGATCAACGCTGCGACGGTGAAGAACCTCGCCCTCAAGTGGACGTTCTCGGTTCCGTTATGGGCGCAGTTTCTGCCGGACACGCCGTACTTCCGCGAGAATATGCGGTACTACGGTCTCGAGACCGTTCCGGTGGTTGCAGACGGCGTCATGTATGTGACGGGCCCAAACCAGGTGTTTGCGTTGAATGCACGCACAGGGCATCAGATCTGGCATTACTCGCGACCGCGCACCCAGGGTTTGGTGTCTGACCCTTCGCTGGGCACGAACAGGGGTGTGGCTCTCCTTGGTGACAAGGTGTTCATGGTTACGGACAACGCGCACCTGATTGCGCTGAACCGCATCACCGGCCGTCTGGTCTGGGAGCAGGTCATGTGGGACGAGCCGCAGAAGTATGGAGGCACGGTAACACCGCTCGTTGTCAGGAATATGGTGATTGCGGGTGTGTCGGGTGGCGACTGGGGCATTCGCGGCTTCCTGTCTGCCTACGATGCCGACACAGGCAAGCGCGTCTGGCGGCACTGGACGATTCCGGCCAGGGGCGACCCAGGCTTCGACACATGGAAGGGAACTGCCGTTGCGACCGGGGGCGGTGGCACCTGGCTGACAGGCTCCTACGATGCCGAGACCGATACCCTTTTCTGGGCCACTGGCAATCCCTGGCCGAACTCCGATGATCGCGAGCGGGCGGGCGACAATCTCTATACCGATTCCGTGCTGGCGCTCGATCCCGCTGACGGCAAATTGAAGTGGCATTACCAGTTCACTCCGCACGATCTTCGCGACTGGGATGCAAACGTGCCCAATGTGGTGGTCGATACAACGTTCCGAGGGCAAAATCGAAAGCTGTTGCTACACGCCGACCGCAATGGCTTCTTCTACGTTTTCGACGCAAGAGACGGCAAGCTTCTTGTGGCTGAGAAGTTCATCCGTAAGCTGACGTGGGCAAGTGGGATTGGACCTGACGGCCGGCCCGTGCGCTTGCCTGAGCGGGACGTGAGTTGCCCCGACCATGCGACCACCTGGCATTCAACCGCCTTCAGCCCCGTCACGCGACTGTACTATGTGATCGCGACAGAGCGATGTGTTGTTAAGCTGTCGCCCGGCAGCTGGAAGACTGAACGTCCGAAGGAGGATCCCGGGACGAGATATCTGCGAGCCCTCAATATCGAGACAGGCAAGATTGTTTGGGAGATCCCCCAAGTCGGTCCTGCCGACGGCAAAAGAGTCGCAGGTGTGCTCGGAACGGCTGGAGGGATTGTGTTCTACGGAGATGCCAGCGGGTACTTCGTCGCGGTTGATGAGAGGAACGGAAAGCCCCTCTGGCGGCTGCCGCTGAATGCGACGATCAAGACCTCGCCGATGACGTTTGCCGTGGACGGCGAACAATACGTCGCTTTGGCTGTGGGCTCGAACATCATGTGCTTTGGGCTTACCAGGTAACGCAAGTATCGCGCTGTCGGGTCAGAGGCGGACTATTTGGCCGCCGGAGCGTTTTGCGCACCGGGGTTTTGCACTTCTTCGTTCCAGCCCGTGATGGCCAGACCTGCAAACCCGACAACTACGGCCAGCAGCAAAATCCCGAAGAGAATCAGCGCGTTCTTAAAATCGAATTCGTATTCCGACGAAGAAGTACCACGAGTCTGTTGTTCCCGCATATCAACACTCCAATCGCTTTGCGTTTGCCGTCCACCTTCCGCCAGAGTATCAGGCTGCGATACCGCGGCGACACTTCGGTCTGAAGTCCTATGAGTCGTGCGTGTCGGTGATAATCCGCGTCCCAGAAGATGGTGAAATTCCGCCTACCTTTATGGCCGCACCCGTCGCGAATCCGTCTGTGTTCCAGTTGACTGGGAACAGTTTCGTATGGGAACAGCAGAAAAGGGACTATGCGCGCGCAAGGCATGCCGCGGAAACGGCGCTGCAGGCCGTTTTGCAAGCGGGAACCCCTCATGCTGTTGCGACAGCATGGCTGGACCTGGCTGGTGTAGCAAACCTTCAGGCGGACTGTGCGGAAGCCCTGGCAATCTGCGCCAACGCTCGGCAGAATATTGGCTCCGAGCCAATACTGAACCTGAAGGCAACCGCTATTGAAATGTGGTCTGCCACGACCCGGTGGAACTACTATCGCCTCGGTGCAGGCGCGGACGGCCTCGAAGCCTGGGCGAGATGGTCCGGGCTCGCTTAGGCCGGGGAACGGGAGAAATGTGGAATACCGCCGACGTGCAGGCGGGAGAAACCGAGTGTGCCGTGACCAGCCGCTCCTGATCTATCGCATGCTTTCTTCTCGTCCCGTCGGCCGGGCGCAGATGCCATGTTGCCGATCCGCTGATGCTTCAGTACGCGATTAAGCGCTGGAGGAACTTAAGAAGATTTATCTCGACCGTTATCCTGCCAGCAGCAATGCAGCATCGGACATAGAGTCCGCTCTATCGGCACTGCAGGACCTGATTCGCAGCCAGGCAATGGACGACGTCGAAATTCGCTCGGCGGATGAGCAGGCCCATCGTGCGCAGGCACAGTTCAGCACGCTTATGCTCGAGTCTGCGATTCAGCGTGGGCTCGTGACACAGGCCTGTTACCGGGCCGGCCGACGCGATGCGCAACCGTGATACTGCACAGCGTCAGCGGTATCTTGAGCAGGCACTTCAGCACGCTGCTACCAGTGGAGAGGTTGCGTCACTTCCTCCAAGCGGTGGTTTGGGCGCACGCTCGGAACTTGCCCAAAGCACTGGAAGCATTCACCAGCTTTCGGAGCTCTCCAAATGGAGCAAACGACGTGGCGGCCGGAGTCGGTGCTGCTGGTGCGAACCCGCTGGAGAAGCTAAGGGCACGCTTGCGTGACCTCGAACTTGAAGCGTTGATGTACAGCGTTTGCACGAGTGGGATGAGGCGCAGGGAGCCTTCGATGATCTGGTGCGCGAATTCGGGCAAGACTGGTGGCAGATTGAGCGCGAAGACTTCGCTGCCGTCCTGAACTCGATGGCCGAAGTGCGCGAGCAACAAGGCGACCTTGTGACAGCTTTCCAGATGTTCTCGGCAGCGGGGATACAGCTCCCCTGCTGTCGTGCGTGCTCCTGGCGAACGGCGAATACATCAGCGTCTACGATCTGGCGAGCGTCAGGCTTCGGGCGGACCTAATCGCGATGAGCGCGTGCAGGACCGCCGACGGTGAGATCACTCGCGGCAACGACGTTCTGGCTCTCATGGGCGGCCTGCTCGCGGCCGGCGCAAGGACGGTGGTGGCGACGCTCTGGCCGGTCGATGACGTTGCCGCGTTCTTGTTCATGTCAGATTTCTACCGGTCGTGGTTAACGGCGCGGACGTACCCGACTCGGTTCGACTGGCTCAGGGGTGGATCTCTGGCCTGACAAGCGCGGAGGCGATCGCAGCCTTGAACGCTATTGAAGCTGAACTTCAGGGGACGAGTGTGCCGCTGGACCCCTTGAGCACCGAGGAACTCCGCGCGCAAATATCGAGGAATTGGAGGGGCCCTACTCCCACCCACGATACTGGGCCGCGTTCGTCTGCATTGGAGCAGGCGAAAGAAATATTCGTAAATTGACGCCGTAGTCTGGAAGAACCTTTCTCTCCCGCCTTATACGGTTGAGGCCACGGCAACAAGAAACAGACCGCCGAGCCCGGGAGAGAGAGCAATGTTTCACAACAAAAGCGTCGTATCGATTCAGTTTCCGAAGGTTCAAGCGTCCGCAACGCCCGTCCGCGCTGCAATCAACATCCGTTTCTCTGACGGCACGGTCGTCAGTCTCGGGCTGACGATCAGTGGCGAGGAGTGCACGGTCGAGGCGAGCGATGTTGCTGTACGCGGGAACCTCGATGGCGCACACTAGAAGCTTTAAGCAACGCCTGAGCACAGGAGAGGACATTCGGAATGTTTAAAACCGATGACAACGTCTGGCGCAAACAGGTGCGGGTGAGAACCGTCAAGCAGTTGGCCGCTTTTGTTTGAACCTGCCCGGACCACGCCGTGCGTAGACGCCTGCGACTTCGTTGTCTGGCAGTTGGACGAGTCTGCGCTGCTCAAGCGCGCGCGTCA
>DASQEG010000312.1:0-4024 GCA_035633775.1 Bryobacteraceae bacterium | reverse complement strand
CCGGATCGAAGTTCTCGAACCTGAGAAACCTCTCGGCGGCACGCTCGAGGGCACCTCTCGGGACTAAGCCAATGATTTCGGAGCCCACGACAGTCATCCCGCGCCGGACGGCCTCAACCGCAATGGCCTCGAAGACGAGGTGCAGCGGCGTCTGATCGAGGTCGGTGAGGTTCACCGACACTTGAACCTGCCCGCGGCTGGCCAGCGGCAAGCCCAGAGCCTTCACAGCGGGAAACCCGCCTGAGGATGCCCTGATGCGCTTCGCGATCGCAATCGCGTCATCGAGGGTGCCGCCTGAAAGGTTCACATTCCAGGCGACGAGGAATTTGCGGGCACCTACGATGCATGCACCCGCCGTAGGATGAAGAGCCGGCCCACCGACATCAGGAGCTCGGTCCGGCACCTCCGTCGCGTCATCGCGAAGTGCCTCGAACCCGCCGCGTCTGATGGCTTCGAGCTTGCGCCGGTCAGGACGCAGCGCAGCCGCCTCGTAGTAGTAAACCGGCACACCGCAGGTGGACCAGATCTCGCGGCCTGCTTCATGCGCTAGCGCCACACATTGCTCGAGACTTACTGCTTCCACGGGGACAAACGGCACAACGTCAGCCGCTCCCACTCTCGGATGAACGCCCTGATGGCGTGTCAGGTCGATGCGTTCGGCCGCGACTCGGACGGCGCGCACGGCGGCGGCCATGACACTCTCTGGATCCCCCGCGAAAGTCAGCACCGACCGGTTATGGTCCGGGTCCGAGGTGCGGTGCAGCAGAGCGACTCCATGACCGCGCCGAACTGCCTCCGCCAGAGCGTCTACGACGCTTGAATCGCGGCCTTCCGAGAAGTTGGCCACGCACTCGATTATTCTCCTTGCCATTGAAGCGGACCCTCACGATACACAACCGAGCCGGAACGAAGCACAGCAGCCACGATATTGGCCCCGAAATAAACGGGAATGTCCCGATAGTCGGACACGTTTAAGATGACAATATCAGCCGGACGGTTGGCCGCGATTGCTCCGGCACGCGCCGCGATGCCCAGAGCATGTGCCGCATTCCAGGTGCAGGCTACAAGAGCTTCCTCCACCGTCATCCCGAGTTCGAGGCATGCAAGCGAGATCACAGCCTGCATATTGTACGTGGACGGCAAAGCCGGGTCGAACCCCGAGGCAAGTGACAGAGCCGCGCCTGAGTCGATCAGGAGCCGCGCGGGAGGCGTCCTTAGGCGGCTTGAGCCGAGCATGCATGCCGGCAGAACCGTGCAGACCACCTGCGAGCGTGCCAGTGCCTGGACGTCATGGTCGTCGATGGCGTTCAGTCCGCTGACGCTGACTGCGCCGACTTCGGTCGCCAGTGCGGCGCCTCCGGCCCGCCCAGTCTCGTCGACGTGCATCTTCAGCGGCAATCGCAGCCGGGCTGCCGTTTCAGCATAAGGGCGCGCCTCCGGTTCGGAAAATCCTTCCGGATCGCAGAAAATTTCCGCCATTTGAACGCTCTTCTTTTCTTTTACACGCGGCAGTATATCCGTGCAAAGTTGAGCGATGTAGGTATCGGCTTTAACGTCGGGCGGCCTTGTCCAGGCGCCGAGCAGGGTTGGTACGACGTTCGCAATATCGTCACCCAGCGAGTTCACCGCACGTAACGCCTTCGCCTCGGACCCCGCGACCAGACCGTAGCCGGTCTTTACCTCGACGGTGGTTGTTCCGTGCCGAAGAAACGCTGCAAGATGCCGGCGAGCCTGATGCTCAATGGTTGGGCCTGCCGTGCTGCGGATGAAGGCTGCACTTGCGAGAAACAAGGCAGCGGGCGTGTCGAGTCGCTCCGAACTGCTTTTGCTCTGCGCCGTCCGTATAGGCGGCCCGATCAGGTGCGTGTGGCTGTCGACGAACCCCGGTATAACGACGTGACCGTTCGCATCGATAATCTCAGCAGCTTTCGCATCGGCGAGGTTCTCCACCCGGCGGCTCGGTCCGAAGCTGGCGACCAGACCGTCGACAATCAGCACGGACCCGTCCTCGATCAGGCCTACCTCGGACATCGTGCTGCCGCGCCGCGGGCCGGTTGCGCCGTACATCGACACAAGCTGGCGCGCACCGCGAATCAGAATGCTTCGTTTGCCTGGCAGTCGAGGTAAACCCCTGGTTCGGCGCTGCCCTGATTATACGCTGCCGCAACCTTCGTGATTGCAATTCCCGTCACGCGGCCAATCTTTTTTGCAGAATATCCGACAAATTGTCTTCTCCGTGAATGGCGTGACCACAAAGTGTTATCAGGGGATTACCTGATACGCTGGAGCCGTGCGGCTGTTTACCGGAATCGCGCTGCCCGACACCACCATCAACACGTTGTCTCGCCTGATGGATCTGCTGAGGCCCGCAGCACACGTCAGCTGGACGAGACCCTACAACCTCCACGTCACGCTAAAGTTCATCGGCGAATGGCCTGAGCCGCGACTGGCCGAGCTCACCTCGGCGCTGCAGAGCGTTCGTGGCGGCGGGCGTCTGCGTATCCGGCTCGCGGGCATTGGATGGCTGCCCAATCCGCATTCGCCCCGTATCCTGTTCTCCGGCGTTGAAGGCGGCGAACAACTGAGTCTGCTGGCTCGTGACACGGATGCAGCGCTCGTTCCCCTGGGCGTTCCTGTTGAAAAGCGCGAGTACCGGCCGCATCTTACACTCGCCCGGATTAGGGATTCAGGGACTCCGCTCGGCGCGCTGCGCCAGGCCATCGCTGCGCTGGAACCCGCCGACTTCGACTCCTTCGAAGCTTCGGGTTTTAGTCTCTTTCAGAGCACCACTGGACCCGCCGGGACCATCTATACTCGAATTTCGGAGTTTCCCTTACAAGCTGAATGATTCCAGCTCTGGTGCTCGCGGCCGCTTACCTGATGGGTGCGGTTCCTACCGGCTACATCCTCGTCCGGCTGACGACCGGGCGCGACGTCCGCTCGATGGGCAGCGGAAACATTGGCGCGACCAATGTCCTGCGAACGTCGGGCCGAAAGGCTGGCATCGTGACGTTGCTGCTCGATATGGTCAAGGGATGGCTCGCTGTGTACTTCGCTGGCCGCGTGCTTGATGGCTCGCTGTTTTGGATGACCGGCGCTGCACTCGCCGTGATGGCTGGCCACGCGTTCCCGGTCTTTCTTCATTTTCGAGGCGGCAAGGCTGTAGCGAGTTTCGTAGGCGCTTTCCTGTGCCTTACGCCGGCTTCGATGCTGGCTACCATTGTCGTGTTCGTCGCGACGGTGGCGGCGAGCCGTTACGTCTCGCTCGGGTCTGTCGTCGCCGCCGGTCTGTTTCCGTTCGCGGTCTGGCTGATCGAGCATCCTCCTGCTTACGTCGTTTGGGCTGCTGTGATTGCGGGAGGATTTATCATCTGGCGTCACCGGGCCAATTTGCAACGCATTCGGGCGGGCAGCGAAAACCTGCTCTCGTTTGGAAGCAGGCGGCCTTGAAACGGCTCGCCGTCCTCGGTGCCGGCAGCTGGGGCACAGCGCTCGCCATCGCTCTGGAGCCGCGCTTCGAAGAGGTACATCTCTGGGCTTTCGATCGAGAATTGCCCGAGCAAATTGCGGCCACACGCGAGAACCCGATTTACCTGCCCGGCTTCCGCATCCCAGAACGCGTGATCGCTACAGCGTCGCTGGGTGAAGCAATCGAAGCAGCCGAATGTGTGCTGCTCGTGATTCCATCGCAGCATCTGAGGCGCGTCGTCCGCCAGAGTGCTGAGTTTCTCGATCGCCAGCAGATTCTGGTGAGTGCCACCAAGGGTATTGAAGGCGGCTCGCTCAAGCGGATGTCGGAGTTGCTTCACGAAGAGACGCAATGTCCCGTTGCCGTGCTTTCAGGCCCTACGTTCGCACGCGAGGTCGCCGCGGGAGAACCGGCCGCGGTTGTACTGGCTTCCGATAACCGCGATGTCGCCGTTTCCATTCAGGCTGCGTTCTCGGGCCCGTGTTTCCGCTTATATACAAACAGCGATGTGATTGGCGTCGAGATCGGCGGTTCGCTCAAGAATGTGGTTGCGAT
>DASQEG010000311.1:0-12767 GCA_035633775.1 Bryobacteraceae bacterium | reverse complement strand
AAGCCCTCGTCGATCTCACCATCGCCGTCGTCGTCCTTGCCCTTGATTCCGGCGGCATCATCGCCCGAGATGCGGAAGGTGAACGGGGTTGTATCGCCGAGCGGATCTTCATCATAGCGACCGTCGCCGTCGTCATCGTTCTGGTGAATCGGGGTCCCATCGCCGTTCCACGCATGAAGGTAGTTGTCCAACCCGCCGACCATGATTTCCAGCTCGGGGTCGGCATCTACGTTGGCCAGCACCGGCGTTGCGAACACACTCTCGGGCCGGCCGTCGCTGGGACCGTCACCAATCGGGTTAAGCGTGTCGAAGGTCTGAATGAGGCGCTTGAACTGCCCCGTCCGGCTCAGGATCAGGACGCCCCCGAAGGGTGGGGTGCTGCGTCCCTGCAGGTCAAATGCCCCGCCGAGGCCAACTACGATGTCTACCTCACCGTCACCGTCAACATCTCCTGCAGCGGGCGTGGACTCGATAAACATGCTGCTTGGCGGAGCTCCCGCCGGAATCGAAGCAGCCGAGTCGAATGTCCACAAGGTGGTCCCGTCCGGACGAAAAGCAAAGATCTTTCCTGCGGTGTCAGCAGCGACAATCTCAAGGTCGCGGTCGTGGTCGAGATCTACCAGCAGCGGGGAGCTGTAGGAGGCTGGACCGCTCAGCATCTGCGGCCATCCAGCAGCGGCAAAGGGCCCGCCCACCCGCCAGACTCCGGCACCCGGTGTCCCGATCCACATGCCGTCCCGCTCGGGCCCGAATGCAATCGCTGCGTTGTTCGGCAGGCCGTTAGCGGTGGACAGCGGCTGGAAAGTCGGGCTGGCCCCGTTTACTTCGGCGGCAGCCAGGAACGAGGCGGCGGCGTTGGGAGTGCCGATCTGGCCGAAGTTGCCGTGGCCGAACCAGACATTTCCGCCATTGTCCTTTCGAATCGCATAGACTCTCCGCAAACCCGAGACAACTGGCCCGAAGCTAAAGTCCTGGAAAGCACCCGCGCTGCTGCGCCTGACCACAGGCTTGTTCCAGATGGAGATCCAGAGGTTATCCGAATTGTCCACCTCGAGAGCCATGATGTAGTCCGAGGCAACGAGGCCGGCTCCCTCGGTCGCAAATGCGTTGCCGGTGAACCGGCGCAGGCCCGTCGATGTGCCCACCCAGACCGCGCCTGCCGCGCTGACGACGACTGAGGTTGCACGACCGACATTGAACGTGGACTCAACGGCGCTCGTCGTTGGATTTAGCTTCACAACTGAACCTTCGCCGGCAATCCACACTGCTCCGCCGCCGACCGCGATGTCGTAGACCGGCATCGCCGGCCCGACCGGCGTCACCACTCCGTTGCTGTAACGAACGGCTCCGCCTGCTGTACCAAAGTAAAGGTGTCCGGTAGCAGCGTCGTATGCACAAGCTTGTACAGTTTGCGACGGAAGCCCGGCGCTGACACGGGTGAACTCGCGGTGGTTCCAGCGAATCACGCCTGCACCCGCCACAGTTGTGTTTTCCGGGCTGATGTTCTGGTACCCGCTGGTAAACCAGGTGTTGTACCCGTCGGAAACAATACAGGAAATCTGATCGTGTGGCAGGCCCTTCGACGAGTTCAGGATGGTGAGTCGCGCTCCCGGAGCTCCCGGGAATCCGGTCACTCCCGTGGCCGAGCGTCTGAGAGGTGCTTCTGCCTTTGTAGCGACGCTGGAGGCCGCCGATTGCGTTTCGGGCTCCGCGGCGGCTGAACGGGGCCACCGGTACGCCTCTGTGGTTTTGGTCCGGTACGCACCTGCCCTGGTGGAAACCCAGATCCCTCCATGGGAATCAACGACGACGTGACGGATAGAACCAGTCACACCGTCGACGGTAAGCCGTCCTTCGCTCGACAGACTGTAAACGGAAGCAGCCGCTGGATCGGCCTCGGACTGGGGGTACGCGGCAATGAGGTTACCGGCGTCGTCGATGGTCACGCGATCCTGAGCGGGCGCTGCAGCAAGGCTTTGAACCAGCAGCGTCTGACCCGCCTGGTGAACGAACACCTTTCCGTCTGCGAGCGCGATCAACAGAGCCCCGTGTGCAGTTGTGGTGAGTGCCGCGACAGGCGCGGGCAGATCCACGTCAATGGGTTGAGGATTCCCGTCCTGCAGGACAGCCCAAAGCTTCCCATCTTCGGTTGCAAACCACAAAGAGCCCCCTGCACCGGACGCCAATCCGATAACGCGGCTTACGGGCTGCGCCACAATTCGCGGAGCATGCATCGGGGTCTTTGCATACAGCAAGTGATTGCCTTTGGAAAGCAGCCACAACCCATCGCCGCCGGCAAATGCCCGGATCTCAGGCGCGGCAAGTCTCGTCCATCGTCCCGATTGTTCACGAAAAAGGGCACCGGTATCCAGCAGAACGCCTTCACCGGAGGTCATGACGGCCAACGAGAGCTGGCGCTCGCGTAGAGGATCCTGTACCGGAGGAAGGCTTAGTCCTCTCACGCCTGCCCGCGACCAAACATGGACCGATTCGGTCGACAGAAACCAAAGAGCGTGATCGGAGATTCCAGTCTGAACCACTTCCAGACCTGCCGGCAGTGGCGCACGGTGCTGCTCAGTTAGCGTCAGGTCCGGGACCTGTGCCGCGATTCGGACGGTGGCACCGATGAGGGTGCAAACGAAAAGGAACCTTGAACGGATCAATTGAACCCCTGAAAGCACTAACGGAACGCTAGTTGATGCTTTTATGACTCTCTATCGACAGCTCTCGTCACTCACAGGAGGGAAAAAGTGCCGGGTGGTACATTCTTAATGTCTCGGAACCTGTCGCAAGCACGTGGAGTGCAATCAATGGATCTTGACGTCGTACTTCTTTCCAGGATTCAGTTCTCGCTGACAATCATGTTCCACTACCTGTTCCCGCCGCTCACGATCGGGATGGGAGTGGTGTTGATGTACCTGGAAGCGATGTATCTGCGAACGAAAGAACCGATCTATGAGACGGCAGCGAAGTTTTGGACGTCGCTTTTCGCCGTCAGTTTCGCAATGGGTGTGGCTACTGGAATCGTGATGGAGTTCCAGTTTGGCACCAACTGGGCCGGCTACTCCCGGTTCGTGGGAGACGTCTTCGGCTCGGCGCTCGCCGCGGAGGGAATTTTTGCTTTCTTTCTGGAATCCGGCTTCCTTGCCATTCTAGTTTTTGGATGGGACAAGGTCACTCCCAAGTTTCACTTTCTCGCGACAAGCATGGTCTCGATCGGGTCGATGTTCTCCGCCGTCTGGATCATTGTTGCCAACTCGTGGCAGCAGACGCCTGCCGGGCACCGGATCGTGGAACGGACAATCAACGGACAGGCCTACACGCGAGCAGAAACGGCTGACTTCTGGGCTGTGTTACTCAATCCATCGACGATCAATCGCCTCTCCCATACCATGATCGGCGCTTTTGTCCTGGGGTCTTTCTTCGTCATGAGTATTTCGGCGTGGTACCTGCTCCGGGGCAAGCACGAGGAGTTTGCGCGTCGCTCTTTTACTGGTGGTCTCATCTTCGCGACGATCGCCAGCATTATGGCGCTGGTAACCGGTCATGCCAACGCAAAGATGGTGGCGCGTTATCAGCCTGCGAAACTGGCCGCGTTCGAAGGACATTTTCAGACCGGCCCGGCCGACCTGAGTCTGATCGGCTGGCCCGACGGCGAATCGCGTACAACCAGGTTCAATGTCGCCATTCCCGGGTTGCTCAGTTTCCTTGTCCATGAGGATCCGTCCAAACCCGTTGTCGGGCTCGACAAGATTCGCCGCGAGCACTGGCCGCCCCTCGTTATCCCGTTCCTCAGCTACCACATCATGGTGGGCCTCGGGATGTTTATGCTCAGCCTGACGCTGCTTGCAAGCTTCCTGCGGTGGCGTGGAACGCTGTTTGAGCACCGGTGGCTTCTCTGGGTCTTCGTGGCGTCAATCGTTGCGCCTTTCGTGGCCAATGAGCTGGGCTGGGTATCCGCCGAAGTGGGGCGGCAACCCTGGATCGTTCATCCCAACGTGATTCGTGACGCGTCCGGCGAGCCCGTCCTCGACGCAGAGGGCATGATCCAGTACAACCTGCGCGAGGGATTGTTGACGCGCGACGCAGTTTCGCGTGTGGTGTCGGGCGGGCAGGTCCTAACCTCCACTATCATGTTCAGCCTGATCTATATGCTGCTCTTCTGGGTCTGGCTGTACGTGCTCAACGACAAAATCCAGAAAGGGCCGAAGCCAGTTGTGATCGGCCCGGGGCAGAAGGGCTGGCTGGCTGCAACCGCCGGCCGGACGCTACATCAGGAGTCCATGTCCGAAGCCAAAGATCCTTCGGGTGCCGGCAGTGCGGGCGGAGAGTAACCCATGGACCTGAACGCGGTGTGGTTCCTGCTGCTCGGACTGTTGTTGTCAGGATATGCCGTACTCGACGGGTTCGATCTGGGAGTCGGAATTCTTCACCTGTTGGCGAAGAATGACACTGACCGCCGGCTGTTCATCAACTCCATCGGCCCGATCTGGGACGGCAATGAGGTGTGGCTGGTTGTGTTCGGCGGAGCTCTGTTCGCAGCGTTTCCGAACGCCTATGCCAGCGTTTTCTCCGGGTTCTATTTGCCGTTCATGCTACTGCTCTTTGCCCTGGTCTTTCGCGCGGTTTCGATCGAGTTTCGGAGCAAGATGAAGTCGCAGTCGTGGCGCAGAATCTGGGATATCGGCTTCTTCGGCTCGAGCACGCTGGCCACGCTTCTGTTTGGAGTAGCTGTCGGAAACAGCATGGTGGGCCTGCCGCTCGACAATGAAGGCTACTTCAGCGGCAGCTTCTTCGACCTGCTGAATCCTTATGCGCTGATGTCCGGCCTCGTCGCTGTCGCATTGTTTGCCATGCACGGCGCGATCTATCTCGTCCTGAAGCTGCCTGACGGGCCCGCGCGTGAGCGCGTACGCGGGTGGATCTGGCATACGTGGGGGACGTTTCTTGTCCTCTATATCCTTGGCACGATCTACACACTCACTGCCGTGCCAAGGGCTACGGCGAACTTCCGCCAATTTCCGTGGGCTGCGATTGTCGTGATTCTGAACGTGCTTGCGGTCGCGAACATTCCCCGAGCCGTTTATCGCAACAAGCCAATCGAAGCTTTCCTCTCGTCAACGATCGCCATCATGTGCCTGGTAGGGCTGTTCAGCATCGCTCTGTGGCCCAATCTGGTCACCGCAAGCAACAACCCCGACCACAGCCTTACGGTTTACAATGCAGCCTCGAGCACGGGCACGCTTTGGAACATGCTCATTGTGGTCATGATCGGCATGCCATTTGTGCTCACCTACACTGTAGCCGTGTACTGGACGTTTCGCGGACGTGTGGAACTCGGCGAACACAGCTACTGAGTGGACGGTGGGAGCGAGTTTGCTCGTTCGCTCCCACCCTCGGGTTTAGAACGGAGATTTGCCTCCTGTAAGGCCGAGCACTTCGCCTGTCATGTACATGGCTTCGTTGGATGCAAGAAACACAAATGCCGGAGCCATCTCTGCAGGCTGAGCCGCCCGCCCAAATTCGCTGTCACTGCCAAAGCTCTTGACCTTTTCCTCGTCGAAGCTGGCAGGGATCAACGGTGTCCAAACCGGGCCGGGCGCGACTGCATTCACGCGAATGCCCTTCTTCTTCGTCACCTGCAGTGACAAAGCTTTTGTGAAGCTGATGATTGCCGCCTTGGTCGGCGCATACGCAAGCAGCTGTGGATTCGGCTTGTAGCCCTGGATGGATGCAGTGTTGATGATCGAAGAGCCTTCTTTCATGTGCGGCACCGCGGCCTTGCAGAGCCAGAAGATTGCGTGAACGTTGGTTCGGAACGTACGTTCCCACTCGTCAGTTGGCCAGTCCTCAATGCTGTCAAAAGTCACCTGATAAGCAGCATTGTTGATCAGAACGTCAATGCGGCCAAACTCGGCAACTGTCTTCTGAATGATTTCGACACACTGACGCTCCTCGCTAATGTCGCCCGGCAGCAGCAGCGCACGGCGTCCTGCATCCTTAACCAGGCGCTCGGTTTCCTGCGCGTCTTCGTGTTCGTTCCAGTAGGAGATTGCGACGTCAGCACCTTCCCTTGCGTACGCGATCGCAACAGCACGGCCAATGCCGCTGTCACCTCCCGTAATCAGGGCTACCTTGTCCTGAAGGCGTCCAAAACCACGATAGGAATTCTCGCCATGGTCCGGCTTCTGGAGCATTTCGCTCTCAGAGCCGGGGTTGGATATGGTCTTGGCAGGGAATTGGTCCGGCCCCTGGCTGCGCGGGTCCTCTGACTTGTTCGGTGGATCGACGATCGTTGGCATGCCTTGTGGACGCGGTCTTCAGGTGTGGTTTGCACGGTAACCGTGAACCAGGGCACACACGAGGTCAACGATCACGTCAGGGCGATCGAGGTGGACCCAGTGCCCACTGTTATCGGCGACCACGTGGCGGGTGCTCAAACGACGGTGTTCCGCGAGTTCATGCTCGCCCAGGTGGCCGCCTGAAATGACCACACGCTCGATGTCCGGCACGATCCGCGCTGCAGCAGCCGCTGCGGCGACAGATGGCAGACATGCCAGGTGTTCCGCCATGCTTTGGAAGGAATGCGGGCGGCACCAATGCGACTGCACAATGGGCCAGACTTCCGGAGGCAACTTCATCACCTGTCCAGCGATGCGATCCGTTACGGACGCGGCCCTGCCGCTTGCAGCGCGCGCAAAGACCCGTGCGCCTTTCGCCGAACCACGGCGCAGGATCGCGAGCGCAAGGCGAACGAATCCGATTCGCGCCAGCCAGGATCCGCGCCTGGACAAAGCCACACCACGAGCCAACATGCGCATTCGATGCTCAGTTGGTTCAGCCCATTCGAGGAGGAGCGCGGGATCGACAAGGACGAGTGCCCGGACCTCCTCGGGGTAAGCGGCTGCGTAAAGCTGCACGAGGAGCGCTCCGAAGGAGTGACCCACCAGCACCGCCGGCGTTCCTGCGTGATGGACAACTTTCCGGAGATCCGCGAGGAGTTGGTCAACCGAGCGCTGCCCCGCACGCCACTCGCTCCAGCCAAGGCCGGGACGATCGTAGGCGCACACGCGACAAAAGGCTGCGAGTTCCTTCTGCACCGGGATCCAGCCGGTGCTTGAGGCCGCGATTCCTGCTTCCAGAACGACAGGCGTGCCTTCTCCGCGGCAGCACACGTGCAGCCCGTCAACGAAACCGCCGGGTGCGGGGTAGGATCGTCTGTCACTGGCCTCAGCTAGGGCTTGCCAGATGATCCCAAGAATCACCAGAGCGCTGAGGCCAATCAGAACGAATGCAGCGGCGTGCATAGGGCCAGGCACCAGCGTACGCCCAGAACGCGCAGCAGCTGGTATGCGTCAATGAGTGTGTGACTGCCCTTCTGCTGCTATCGCTGCTCGCTTCGCCGAAGCTCTCCCGTGTGCTTGAGGACGTCGAACGCCACTACAACGGAGTACGCACGCTTCAAGTGGAATTCGAAGAGACGCTGAGCGGACCAGGTCGTCCGCGCATCTCTGAATCGGGCCGCTTGTACCTGCGCAAGCCCGGGCGCATGCGTTGGGACTATAAGACACCTCAAGGCAAGCTATTTTTGTCCGACGGCAAGGACGTCTACTACTACAACCCGACTACGAAGCAGGCAGAGAGGATGAAGCTTCGCGAGACGGAGGACATGCGCGCTCCACTCGCCTTTCTGCTTGGTCGGCTTGACTTTCAGAAGGACTTTACAAATTTCCAGTCCCGTTCCGAAGGCGGTGACGTGATCGTAACCGCGACCCCGAAGTCAGACAAAATGCCGTACAAGCAGGTGGAGTTTGCAGTGTCTGCCCAGAGAGAGATTCGGCGGCTGGTTGTGACCGGACACGACAATGCGCTGCTGAGCTTTCGCTTCACGGATGAGCGTATGAACCCGGCGCTCGCGGACACGCTCTTCCGATTCGTGATGCCGGCGGGCGGCCAGTGGGTTGAAGCCTCGACTGCAGCACAGTAGACCGTGCTTGTCCATCGGCGAGAATCGAAGTTATGAGAGTCGGCGCAGTTCTTCTCCTCTGCATGCAGATCCCTGCTGCTGCACAGATTCGTGTGGGCATCATTGGGACCGACACATCGCACGTGCCGGCGTTCACCCGCCTGCTGAACGACCCTTCCGCGCCGGACCATATTCCAGGCGCGAAAGTGGTAGCGGCTTACAAGGGAGGCAGCCCGGACATCGAATCCAGCCGCACGCGTGTCGACAAGTTCGCCGAGGAAATCCGGACGCGGTATGCCGTTGAGATCGTACCTACCATCGGAGAACTGCTGAAGCGAGTGGACGCGGTTCTGATCGAGAGCGTCGATGGGCGCCCCCACTTCGCACAGGCGAAGGAGGTGATCGCCGCGGGCAAGCCATTCTTCGTCGACAAGCCGCTTGCAGCGAGCATGAAGGATGCACTTGCGATTGCGAAGCTGGCGGCGTCGGCGAAGGTACCGTGGTTCACGACTTCAAGCTTGCGCTGGAGTGAGTTCGTGGAGAGCACACGCGCTCCTGGGACAACGGGCGCGGTGACATGGGGACCCGGTCCGACAGAAGAGCATCACGAACTTGACCTTGCCTGGTACGGCATTCATCCCATTGAGATGCTGTTCACACTGATGGGTCGGGGTTGTGAAGAAGTGACGCGAACAGCTGCGGCGGAGGCCGATCACGTGACCTGCCGGTGGCGGGACGGACGCATTGGTACAGTGCGCGTGATGCGCCCCCACGGCGGCTACGGTGCCGTTACCTTTCAGGGCCAAAAGGCCAAGGTCAGTCCTGCCGATGCAAAGAGCAGCTATGTTCATCTCGTGCGGGAGATTGTAAAGTTTTTCCAGACCCGGCAGCCTCCGGTGCCTAATGAGGAATCGATCGAGATCTTCGCGTTTATGGAAGCAGCTCGACTGAGCAAGGCTGGTAATGGCCGTCCTGTAAGGATCGAGCCATCCTGGCTGATACACTGATCAGGTAGCCCCGAACCGCGGTGAGGTGCGAGAGCGGTTGAATCGGGCGGTCTCGAAAACCGTTGAACCTTTACGGGTTCCGTGGGTTCGAATCCCACCCTCACCGCCAACCTAAGTCTAAATATCCGTAGCTTACGGGAAATGTAACGTTACCGATCGTGCCTCGTGATTTTCACGACGATTTCCCCAAAGCAGATCAATATCATAAGCCGGGTGGGTCTGCCCATTCCCACCCTCACTGCTCCATTCTGAAGTCACCGCTGTAGAAAGCTGCCACTGGAAGCACAAGCCAATTTCCGGTAACGTGACTTGGACGAAGCCGCTGCGCGGCAGTACCGGTGCTCGCGTAACCGCAGTGATTTAGCGGTATGCATGGACGACCGAAAGGAGGTCGTTCATGACCAAACTGCGCAAACAGATGATCGGGGAGTTGCAGCTGCGCAACTGCTCCGAAGCCACGATCCACAGCTATGTCCATGTCGTCGAGAGGTTCGCGCGTTTCTTCGGTAAGTCTCCCGCCGATCTCGGCTGCGAGCAGGTGAAGGAGTTTCTTCTTCACCTGAAGAACAACAAAAAGTGCAAATGGGCGACGCTGCAGGTGAATCGCGCAGCGCTCCGGTTCCTGTATGTGCGGGTCCTGAAGCAGAACTGGTTCGAAGAAGAGATCCCCGTCCCGAAGCGGCGCCCGTATTTGCCAACGGTGCTCAGTGCGGAAGAAATCACCCGCATGCTGGATCTCACGACGAACCTGAAGCACTGGACGATCATGGCGCTCTTCTACGGCACAGGGGTGCGCGCCAACGAACTTCGGCTCCTGAAGGTCAGTGACATCGGGAGCGAGCGAATGGTGCTTCACATCCGCGAGGGCAAGGGACAGGTGCCGCGTGACATCGGGTTGTCGCAACCGCTGCTCGAACGACTTCGAATCTACTGGCGGTGGCGGAAGCCGAAGGACTGGCTCTTCCCCTCTAAACAGCGGCCCGACCAGCCCATGGATGAAAAGACAGTGCGTATGGTCTGCCGGTTTGCGGCTCGTCGCGCGAACATTCGCAAGAAGGTCAGCCCGCATGTCTTTCGGCACTCGTACGCGACCCACATGCTCGAAGCGGGTGCAGACCTGCGGACGATTCAGGTCCTGCTGGGCCACCGCGACATTCAGACCACGGCACGCTACCTGCGTGTGTCAGCGCAGCGGATTCATGCCGCTCCGTGCCCTTTCGACGCACTGAACGTAAAACCGATCTGCAAGTCGGAAGATGATGGCCGGCAGAGGTGAAGGAGCATCGGCCTGAAGTCGCCGATGTCTTCCGACAGCACGGACAGGAGTTTCTTTCACGCTGGGGCCATACACTGAACTGGCAACAGATGAAGGCGCTTCGGGATATCGGCGCCTGTCAGACGTGGAAACTCGGCGCCCACGTACGACAGTGCGATTCGTGCGCACAACAGGAGACCGCTTTCAACTCCTGCGGCAATCGGCATTGCCCGCGGTGCCAATCGGCTGCGCGGGATCGCTGGCTGGAAAGAACGGCGAGGGAACTGCTGCCGGTTGCCTACTCTCATGTCGTCTTCACGCTCCCGAAGCAGCTGTCGCGCGTGGCGCTGCAGAATCCGGCGCTCATCTACGGTCTGCTGTTCAAAGCCGCGTCGGAAACATTACTGGAGATGGCCGCGGACCGCAAGCGGCTGGGAGCCAGCATCGGGTTCCTTGCTGTGTTGCATACGTGGAATCAGCAACTGATGCATCACCCGCATCTGCACTGTCTTGTGCCGGCGGGCGGCATCAGTCCGGACCGGAGCCGTTGGATTGATTCCCGGCCCAGGTATTTCCTGAACGTCGATGCACTCGGGGCGATGTTCCGCGGCAAATTCCTCGCGTTCCTTCGGCGGGCATATGCGAAAGGCAGACTCCGGCTCGGAGGATCACTCAAACAGCTGGGTATCCGCACTGCGTTTGACCGATTCACGCTCGATCTGAAGGATCTGAAATGGGTGGTTTACGCTAAACCACCGTTCGCCGGGCCCACACATGCGGTTAAGTATCTGGCACGCTACACGCACCGTGTGGCGATCGCCAGCGGCCGCATCCTTTCGTATGCCGACGGACGCGTTACATTCCGGTGGCGTGACTCGGCGCATCGCAACACGCAGAAGGTCATGACACTAGATGCGGTCGAGTTTATCCGCCGCTTTCTCCTGCACATTCTGCCGTGCGGATTTGTCAAGATTCGCCATTACGGCTTTCTGGCGAACGGAGTTCGCGCCGCCGGGCTGGAGCTTTGCCGGTCGCTGCTACCGCCGATCGTACCGTCTGCCAACACCCTGACGCCCGAAGAACGTCACGCGACTCGCCGTACCTGTCCTCAATGCGGCTCAGGACGCATGGTCGTGATCGGCATCATCACAGCGACCCACCTAATGGCGCTGAGTACGACACGGGAGGTGGATACATCCTGACGAACAGCTGCAATCGGTGCATCACCAGATCCGCAGACCGCTCTCGCTCGAAGTGTGTCTTCCTTACGACTACGAATGCCAGACAGTCCAGCTCCGGTCGCAAGCAGAGTTTCCATACCGTTGGCGAAACAGGGACCGCCACTGCCAGAGGCGTCCACAAACACTCTCCGAAACAGACAACCCGACGGCAAAGACGCACATCCGGCGATCAAAATCCGTAAAGCACGTTAACCCGCTCCGCCCAAGTCAGCATATCGGGAATGCGCCGGCGTTCCGCTTCACATCTCCGATTTGGCTGCGATCGCCGCCGCACTCCCGATCATGCCTAAGGACTTTGCAGGTACCGATCGACGTCCCAGTGCACTTTCGGTTTGCCGGGTGGACCGTATTGCCCCGTACGTGAATAGCCGGACCGGCGATCAAACCCACCTGGTAACTGACCGTCTGTACTCGGGTATGCTGCCATTGATCCGCCGACGTCTGCGCAGAGTGCTGGTCTGCTTTCTCTTGTGCATCTCTTGTCTCCTAGCCTGTTAGAGCTGCGCAGCCCACCCTACCGATTTATCGTCCTGACCGGAGAGCCCGAGCGGTCGATGCGCCCGCGGCCGCAACGTTGAGCCAGCACGATTGTCGGAAAGCCATTGATTCTGGACAATGGGAGCAGCTCGCCCATCGGCTGTATGAGCACTGCACAATGCCGTGGCATCCGCGAGAATGTAGTGCCCGCCGTGTTTCGTTGGTACCTCGTTAGCCGACAGGTATCTCAAACACATGAGGTTCGGCCCTTGATGTTGCCCGTGCCGCGTGGCCGCTTCAGTCAGGCAGTGGCCGCAACACGCGGCTTCATGAATAGCTGATGAATTCACTAGCTGAACGAGAGACGTCGCCACTGCTGATCACCACCGGTCCATCATGGCCGTTCTCTCCGGCTTCCTCCCACTGGCCTGCTGACAGCGACGGTTGGCTACTTCCTTCCGACCGGCTCTCGCTCGTGTTTCGGCGACCCAACCGGAAGCATTGAGCGACCCCGAAGGCTCGCGAAGAACGTCCATCTCGGACCAGCGTAGGTCGCGCGGTGTGCGGCAGGCACTGTGTGCATCCAGGCTACTCGTGTTCGTCCGCCCGATAACTTAACAAGGGTATACAGGCTCTAGGAGGATTGGTCTGGTTGCCACGACAGTGTGGGTGACGGTATTGATCATCGACACGGTGTCCGCTTAAGGGCGGGTCAAGTAGGCCTGCCGGCTCCAAAGAGGAAGAAGGCGATCGGAAGAGTCAGGCCCGAGCCAATGGAGCTCATCCCGCTTCGTGTGCTTGCTGCACGGGCTTCATCGAAC
>DASQEG010000310.1:0-7788 GCA_035633775.1 Bryobacteraceae bacterium | reverse complement strand
CTCAACTCCCGGCGGACGATCAGTTCTTCGAGGAATTCCGACGCACTGATCCCGTGTTCCTCCGCGCAATCGCGAGCGGCAAGCGCCACCTCCAGGGAAGAGATGTGGCCGAAATGCAGGTATGGGCTCAGGTTCGAGGTTGCCTGCAGAGCTGGCTGGTTTCGATCGACTGGGTAGCTGTGCAGACGTTTCTTCAGGAAGAGATCAAGCCGCTTTTGGGCGTTCGGGTAGCCCCCGCGGAAGCACGTCGATGGGGGTACCGAGTGATCGATCTCGCACGAAGCAACCATCGCGGAAACGTCTTCTGGACTGACCCGGGAGTGCCATTCCGGGGTGGGTCCTGCCCACCGGTGCTTCAGCTTCGGCAGCGTGAGCGGATGCAGGTAGTCAGCAAGCGCCCTTTGAATCTTCGGACGTATGGTGTACGCTGCCCACTCCTGCTTTGCGAATGTACTCGCTGGCACGATGCAACTGGCATCGACCGCCTCAAAAGCAACTCCGATCTTCGAAGGGACGCTTCGATTGTGATCGGCAGGAATGAAGGTGGGGTAGTCATCCGTAACTACCTGGGCGGCGGCCTCGGCGAGCCGGTAAACTATGTCGTTCGGATCACTGCGTCTGCGCCGCAGGTAGAAGAAGTACCCCGCCCCGAGTTTCTCGATGTCCGCGTGAAAACCCGGAACATTCTCCAGCATGAACGTATGGATGCGATCGTTCGCGTATGGGTACGTGCAGGTCAGCCCTTCGTAGACCAGGAGCGGCAGCCCGACGTGGTTTGCGCGGTCGATCGCGTGTGCGAGCGCGTGGTTCTGCCTCGTACGCCGGTTCATCTGCGACCAGTACAGAACGTACCTTGCCCCGTTCCTCACAGGGTCTGAGTTCAAGGCTCGTATTCGCGAAGACACAGGGTGGAGGATGCCCCGACCCGGGCCGCCGCTACAATAAAGCATTGCGGCACCGGCTCACCAATCGCGCATCCCTGCTCTGGGCATGGCTCCGCCGCAGCCCGAAAACCCGAGCACTGCCGGTCGAATACATCGTCGAGACCACAGCGAAGTGCAATCTGTACTGCCCGATGTGTCCCCGTGAGACCCATAAGCAGCCCAAAGAAGACATGAGCGACGTGGTGTTCCAGCGCCTGGTTCGCGAGGCCGCGGACTCAGCGGAACACATGATGCTGATCGGGCTCGGCGAACCGCTGCTGGATCCTGCGATCTTCGACAGAATCGAGCATTGTGCAGAGCATGGCATCTCCACGCTGCTGTCCACGAATGGCACGCTGCTGGACGAAGCCGCAGCGGCCAGGTTGCTGGCAACGCCTCTCGAGCACATCACTCTGAGTTTTGACGGGGCAACCAAAGAGACTTTCGAGTACTATCGCAAGGGCGCACGCTTCGAACGGGTGCGTGACAACTTTGTCCGCTTTTGCCGGATGAAGCACGAGCGCGGAGCAAAGGTGCAAATCGTTGTTCAGCTCGTCAGGCTGGAGCGCAACGAGACTGAGATCGAAGATTTCACTCGTTTCTGGTCAGCCGTTCCGGGTGTGGATCAGATTCGCATCAAAGCGGACGAGACGAACTTGATGCAGCCCCAGGGAGGACACGCGCCGGAGGACTGGAAGCACCCCTGCCATTATTTGTGGCGTGGCCCGATGTATGTGAAGCACAACGGCGACGTGTATCCGTGTTGCCAGAGCTACATGCTGGATGGTGAGCCGGTAGGCAATCTTGCGAGCCAAAGTTTGCGCGACATCGCGACCGGAGAGCCGATGCAGCGGCTTCGAGAGGCTCACGTTTCGGGCCGTGCGGGCGAGATCCCGATGTGCGCGCGCTGCTTCACCACCATCCCTCATCCTGTGCTGGTTGCCGGGAGTTTGCTGCTGCACGGGCGGACGGTCCGCAAGCTGCTGCCGGTAGTCGAAAGATTTGTGTATCTCTCGAAGCTGCCGCTGCGGCTGCTCAGGCCCTCGCGACAGCAACCCGCTGCGCGAAACGGTGATCTCGTGCAGATCGAGACCTCGAACAAGTAAACGCTACGATGGCGTTTATGTTCCGTGCGGCCTTGCTGTGCCTGATTGCCTTGCCTCTGTTTTCTCAGACTTACTCGCACAGGATATCGGGAACGTTTGGCGCTTTCGTACCAGCAGCAGGCAGCGACATCGCATCGTTCGACAGCGCACCCGTCCTTGCCTTCGACTGGGGCTATCGGTTCAATCGTTACGGACAGTTCGATCTCGGGGTCGATACTGCGTTCGCAAGCGACGCCGGCCGCCGGCGCAACGTCTACCTGCCGCGTGCCGGGTACAGCGTGGTGGTTCCGGTATGGGCTGACCGTGTGGAAGCTACGATCGGCGCGGGCGCCGGATACGCGTTCTACAAACCCACGATTCCAGGCAACGAAACCTGGCTTGTTTATCTGCAGGCTGGAGCCGATTATGCGCTGGTACCAGATGGAAAGTATCGTGCAGGTCTGATGCTGCGGTGGTATCGCGACCCCATCGGAGCTCCTGCACAGCAATGGCTATCGGTAGGAGCGTCCGTCAGCTATCACTTCGGGCGTTGAGCAGCTCACGCAGTCAGGGGTTTTCCGCGCCACAGCCGCTGCCGCAACCCCCACTCCTTGCGTAGTGTGTTCATTGCCTTCGCAAACGGATCTGTAGCAAGCGGGCGCACAACCGGATTGCCGGCCGCGGCTGCGCGCAGGTGCCGCTCTTCGGCTTCAAGGCTGCGCAGGACTGGCTGCAGCAACTCCGCACGAAAGTCAGACCTGGCACTGACCGAACGCAACGCAGCGATCACCCGAGAGAGGCGACGAACTGCCGTCAGCATCTCCGCCTGCGTGCCGCCGGCCATGCGATGTGCAGCCTCATACGCGTACTGTTGCTCTGCAAGCGCCTGGTACACCGCACGAGCATCCCTGATGTGTGCCGAGCGCGACAGAAACATCCCATTCGCAGCCAAAATGGCACACGTCACCAGCGTTGCGATAACCGAGCGCTTGTTCATCTACTGATCTCTGACAATCGATAGTGCCGGCAAGTTCCCGGAAATCTCTAGCGCGGATAAGGGTGGCCGCGGAGCGTCGTGAAGGCACGGTAGATCTGCTCGGCGAGCATGGCACGAGCCAGCTCATGAGGGAAGGTCATCGGAGATAGCGCCAACAGCAGGTCGGCTCGCGGACGCCACTCGGGAGGCAGGCCGTCGTGCCCGCCGAGCACAAAAACAATGTCACGCCCTTCTGTTTGTGTGCGCGATATGAACTCAACGAAATGCGCCGAAGTCCAGGCACGCCCTGCCGGATCCAGAAGGACTTTCAGAGCAGAGGTGTGACGCTCCCAGGGATCGTAGCGGCCAACCTGGATCTCGCGCATTTCGCACTGCGCATAGCGCGTCGTTCGCTTTACGAATTCGGCCGCAATCGCGTTGGCAGCCGCATCCCGCGGCTTTCCAATGAAGAGAATCGTCAGCTTCAATGCATGCCGCTCACGTTCTGCTTAGGTGAATCGAGATCGCGCAACAACTCGCGTACGGCCATGTCCAGCTGACTGTCACGGCCGGTGTAGCTTTCGCCTACCGGCCGGAGGACCGGAACATCCACGGGCCTTGGATTCAGCTCCATGTTGCTGCCGTTCGTATCGGTGATTCTCACTCGCGGCAGCCGCAGCGTCGACCCATCCACCAGCGTCGTGTTCCACGTGTAGACGATCCATCCTGCGGTCGGCTCGCCCACCACTCGTCCGAGCTTCAGAGCGCGATAGCCTTCGGTGAAGTCTTCAGCATCAGACAACGAGTGCTGATTCACGACCAGCACCGTCGGCTTCTCCAGCGAGCGCTGCCCAAGGGCCGACCGAGCGGGAACGGTGGGCCGTCCGCGCTCGGTCATGTTCAGAAATGGCCGCCGTGCCAGCACATCGAGCGCGTATACGTTGACGAAGCCTCCGCTGTTGTTCCGCAGATCGAAAACGACACCTTCGCGCGACTGATTCTCGGTGTCGAGGTCGATGTAGAGCTGGTCCAGCGAACCGGCACTCATGTCGGGCATGTGGACGTACCCCAGCCGGCCACCGCTTTCCTTGTGGACGTAAGCTCGGCGCTGTTCCACCCAGTGCCGGTACAGCAATGTCTTTTCCTGCGCACCGCTCACCGGAAGAACAGCGACCTCCCGCCCCTGGTCACCTGGAGTTGCTGCAACACGAAGCAGCACACGCTTTCCCGTTTTGTGCTCCAGCACGTCGTCCAGGCTCACTCCGCCCTTGATCTCCGTGCCGTCAACGTTGACCACGTACTCGCCAACCCTGATGCCAGCGACATCCGCCGGGCTCAGCCGGATAACCTCTGCAACGCGCAGCCGTCCATGGGTTTCGTACTCGCCGCGATCGAACCGTAGACCCAGATTTCCGTTGCGCTCGTTCTGGGCGAGCGGCGCCGAAATGCCCAGGTGCGATGCGTTGAGCTCTCCTATCGCAAGCGACAGAACACGCCTCAAATCGTCCGGCGTCCGTGAGCCGGCAACATAAGGGGACACACGATCGCGTACAGCATGCCAGTCCACGCCATGGTACTTTTCGTCGTAGAAATGG
Organism: Bryobacteraceae bacterium; assembly: GCA_035633775.1. Lineage (GTDB taxonomy): Bacteria > Acidobacteriota > Terriglobia > Bryobacterales > Bryobacteraceae > JAWXCM01. Next base: position 3,209 of record DASQEG010000310.1, on the reverse strand, counting down.
TCCCGGAGGTAAGTCCAGCTCTGGCGGAAGATTTCTTCTTTGTCCTTCTCGAAATCAATCTCCAGTTCGGCAACCAGGGGCACGGGCCGCACCTGCCGGCTTTCCACCGTCAGAACCTGAACCCACCCGTTTTCGAGAAAATAGACCTCTTTGCCGTCTGGCGTAAACCAGGCGCTGTCTTTCGATCCAGCCGTTGACGTCAGTTGTCTCGCCACCGCCGGGTCACGGGCGAGATCGTCGAGCGAATATTGCCACAGGTTTGTCTGGCCCGCGACCGTCGCGATCAGCAGAAGCGATTTGCCGTCGGGGCTGACGCGATGCCAGCCCAGATCGACGCCCGTTTGCACGAGCGAAAGCCGCTGGCGAATCCCCTCGGCAACCACCTGCACGACTGCAGGCGCCGGCTTCGCGTCAACCAGCGGCGTGGGAATCGCAGCAGGCGCGATCGAACTCGCTGTACTCGCCGGCTGCGATGGCGCGGTGGTGGGCGTCGCGGGAGCCGGTGTTACTCGCGTGGGATCTTCCCGGAACAGCTCCCGGAACTGATCCTCGCGAAACCGTGGCGTACGAGGGACAAGGTCGATGCGCGCGAGGCGCCCTGTCTCGGTACGCTGGCCTGTGTCGAACAGGATGTACTTGCCGTCAGGGCTCCACGACAGACTGTTGCTGAATGCATTTGGGAGGAAGCTCGCTCGCATCGGAGTGCCCCCAGCGGCGGACACGATAGACACGTTGCGGAACCCGCGTTGGCCGACTGACGTGTAGGCCAGCCACTTGCCATCGGGAGACCACACAACGCTTCGGGAAGGCTGAATCGGCGGCAGATCAAGGTGCGCTGACGCAACCTCCCGCTCCGTTCCACCGGAAACGTCAACCGTCATCAGCTTCGAACCGTCCCGAACGAATGCAATCGTTCTGCCGTCAGGCGACGGTACCGGTGCGCTGTCTACGCCCGTCCCTTTCGTGAGCTGCGCCTCGTGACTCCTGCTGATGTCATACAGGAAAAGATGCGGAACACCATCGCGGTCCGACGTGTACACCACGCGGCGGTTATCGCTGAGCCAGAGGGGACTCTCCTCGAGAGCTGAGGTTGCGGTGAGTCGCGTCGCTACGCCGGCATCCCTGGCAGACGCGGCGAACAGGTCTCCGCGCACGATAAAGGCAAGTTTGCGTCCGTCGGGGGACAGCGCAAGATCGCTAAACCCTCCAGCGAGGGCCGCCCGGGTGGGACCAGGAACAGCAGCTGCTCCGCGGAGCGTGATTGGAACGACCTGCGTCTTGCCTGAGCCCACATCACAGCGCCAGATACCAAAATCCCTTTCGAAAACCACCGTCCGTCCATCCCACGAGATGGAGGGCCACAGCAGCCGTCCGTCGCGGAACCTGGTGATTTGCTTGCCTGGTGCCTCATAGAGGTTCTCCGCGCCTGAGCGGTCCGACATATAAAACAGGCGTTTGCCGTCGGCGGACCACATCGGCCAAGCGCTTTTTGCACCGGCCTGGGTGACGCGCTCATATTGGTCATTGCCGCGGCGAATCCAGATCTCTGACTCGTCGATGTGACTGTGTCCTTTGCGCCACCACTGGGCCGCAACCACTCCTCTCGCTGTCATGGCCAGAGCGTCGCCGACCGGCGCTGGAGCAGCAAAGTACTCGCTCGCATACCGATCGCCGCTCACCAGCATCGGGGTGCCGCCCTTTGCATCCACACGCAATATGTCATTCATGCCGGCGATGTCAGCGCGTGCAGAGTGGAAGTACACAAACCGCCCATCCGCAGACCACGCATCGGCACGTTCAGGCGCTTCATGAAACGTAAGCCGCTGCACCTGCCCGGTGGCGAGTGTTAGTACATAAACGTCGCCATTCCCGGTACGATTCGATGTGAACGCGATCCGTGTGCCATCGGGCGAGTAGAGCGGTCTGGACTCCGTCGCCGGATGCGATACCAGCAGCCTTGCCTCTCCTCCGGCCAGTGGCGCAGTCCAGATATCACCGCTCGAAACGAAAATGATTTCCGGACGATTAGGGGCGACTGCTGGTTCGGAAAGTGCAGGCAGCGGCTGCTGCTGCGCGCACAACAAGAGGGCGGATAAAAACCCGCCAACAACAAATCGGTTCACTTTGTACCAGAATAGCGCCATTTCCAGGGCGCAGCGGCCCAGGTCGATACAATCTGCCGTATGCAAATATCTGAGATCCGGCTGCACCCGGTCGCGATTGCCGATGCTCCGTTACGCAGTTCGTATGGCCGTCATGCACCTTATGCACTCCGCACGATCGTTGAACTCAAGACAACCGACGGGATTACCGGTATCGCCGAAACCTACGGCGGCGATGGTCCGATCAGTGCGCTGAATGCCGCGCGGGAGCGCGTGCTCGGCATGAGCCCATTCCAGATGGCGAGCCTGCGAGCGGATCTCACACGACAGTTCGCTCAGTCGGCACAGGCCGCCACTGCGGGCGGACGCACTCAAACCTGGCTGGTACCGGGTGAAAACCCAATGGATGTGCAGACGCGAACCTTCGCCGCATACGAAGTCGCATGCCTCGACATCATCGGCAAGGCGACAGGGAAGCCCCTGTGCGACGTGGTCGGCGGACGCGTGCGGGATCTGGTTCCGTTCTCGGCTTATCTTTTCTACAAGCATGGTGGAGGTGGCGGGCTCGGCGATGACGCCCGTGATGATGAATACGGTGAATGCCTCGATCCGCAGTCCATCGTCCGGCAGGCAAAGCAGATGGTCGAGAAGTATGGATTTCGCGAGATCAAGCTGAAAGGCGGCGTGCTCGATCCCGACATCGAAATCGAGAGCATTCGTGCACTACGCCGTGAGTTCGGTCCCGGCTACCCGTTGCGGATCGATCCGAACTGCGCCTGGTCCGTTGAAACGTCCGCGCATGTCGGCCGATCGTTGAAAGACGAGCTCTCGGACGGCGGGTATCTTGAGGACCCGTGCGCGGGGCTGGACGGCATGGCGGAGGTCCGCCGAATTTTGCGGCAGGAAGGGATTGACATGCCCATGGCCAGCAATGTCGCTGTGACCTGTTTTGAGCACGTGGTAGAGGCCAACCGTCTCGACGGAGTGCAGGTCGTCCTCTCCGATCCGCACTACTGGGGTGGCATTCGGGCTCTGCAGCGGCTGTCGGATCTGTGCGAGACGCTGAATATGGGCGTGTCGATGCACTCCAATAATCATCTCGGCATC
>DASQEG010000309.1:0-6897 GCA_035633775.1 Bryobacteraceae bacterium | reverse complement strand
GGGCTGGAGGAGCATGCATTGTCGGAGCTACGGTCGGCGCGCTCCAGGGATGCGAACCCCGCGCTGGAGCATGCGGCGAAGTACGCCGTATGGCACTCTGGCGATCCGGTGGAGCTTGCCGAGCGTCTGCTGACGCACCCGAACTCGAGCGTGGCACAGGCGGCTCTTGAGGCACTCGCGGAACGTCCTGAGGCGGCACAGCGCCTGATTACGCGGGAGTGGGTGGATCAGGCTCGGAACGCTCCCGATCCCGACCGCCGGATCCTGGCTGCGGTCGCAGTCCGACTTCGTCCTGAGGGCAGCGATCCCGCGGTCCTGCATGGCCTGTTGCGTGACACTGATCCTCGGGTGACCGCTGCAGCCTGCCAGACAGCGGCGACTCTGCAGAGCAGAGTTCACCTGGAAGGGTTGCTGAGACTTTTGCCGAACGCTCGGTTTCGACAGCATGCGCTGGATGCCCTCGCAAGCTACGGTGAAAAGATCGCTGGCACACTGGGCGACATTTTGCTGGATACATCCGTACCAGCTTCGGTGCGGCGGCAGATTCCCCGCGTACTCCGGCGGATCTCGTCTCAACGTTCTGTTGACGTGCTGATGGCCGCACTTTCCGAGCAGGACCTGACCGTGCGCGCTCAGGTGCTCAAGGCGCTGAACAGTCTTCGCGAAGATAACCAGAAGCTGAACTTCGGCCGCGATTCGGTGCTGAAGCACATTCATGATGAGGCTCGCTACTACTACACGATGAGTGCAGCCCTGAAGGCACTCGGCGACAACACGGAGACGCCTGCTGCTCGTCTGCTGGTCAAGACCCTGCAGGAGCGGCTGCGATACACGCTGGAGCGTCTGTTCCGCCTGCTCGGGTTGCGTTATCCGCCACGTGAGATTCATGCAGCATTTCTGGCCATGAGCCGCAAGTCCGGCGATCAGTACACTGCCGCTATCGAGTTCCTCGACAACGTGCTCGAACGTGAGGTGAAGCGGTTCGTTCTTCCGCTTCTGGATGAAGACGGGAGGCTCAACCAGGTCGGACGTGACCTGTTCGGTCTTGCCGAACTGGACCATCGTGGCGCGTTGCGCGAGCTGATCCGGTCCGGCGACGCGTGGCTGGTGGCGTGTGCGGTCTCGACCGCCGCTGAACTTGGCCTGAATGATCTGCGGCCCGAGATCGAAACACTGGCGCACAAAGCCGGAACCGAGGTTGGACCGGTCGCCCAGGCAGCACTCGCACGCCTTGCATGAGCAGTGTCGGCTGTTGTGCGAAAGTGGAGAAAACGTGCCGGAACTGAATATCGTCGAGAAGGTGATCGCGCTCGAAGCAGTGGACCTGCTTAAGAACCTTAGCGCCGAGCAGTTGTCTCGCATCGGATCGATTGCGCGCGAAGCCCGCTACCCTCCCGGCAAGGTCATTATGTCGCCGGATTCGAATCCCGACGCGCTGTTTGTCATCCTCGAAGGTTCGGTCTCGATGAGCAGAGATGACGCGGAACTTCACGTAGCGAAAGAAAACGAAGTCCTCGGTGCGTGGGCGCTGTTCGACCCTGAACCGATGGCTGTCACGGCGAAGGCGGTCAGCGATGTTCGCCTGCTGCGCATTGGACGCGATGAGTTCTACGATCTGCTCAGCGATAATTCTGAGATCACCGCGTCCATCTTTGCGCAGCTGGTCAAGCGCTTCCGTCAGTTGGTTGAGCGCTAACGGCGCGCAGCCTGTGCCTCCTGCACGGCTGAAAGAGCATTCGTCCCCAGTTTCGACAACAGTCGAGTGATGGCGTTCTGGATCTGATCGCGGACGAACGGCGGCAGCATGGACCGCTCCCGGAGTTGCAGCAGTGCCATGAGGTAGGCCGCATCTTTGGCAGACATGGCATCCACCTTCACATCAGGCGTAACCCCGACTCCCTCCCAGTTCATGCCGGTGTACGGATTCCTTGCTGTGGACCGCGGAATCGCCATGCCAAAGTTCTGATCGATCGGTACGCCACCAGCTGGATTCGCGCCGCCGCCAGTCTGTTCCCCCACCACAGTTGCTCGCTTTAGTGCCTGCAGGTCGTACGCGAGTTCCTCGGCGGCGGAGAACGTGGCTTTGGCGGTCAGCACATACACCGGTCGACTCGTGCCATACCTCGCACCTGGAAGCTCTCGCTCGGTCCAGAATTCGACCTTGCCATTGTCCCGGGGAGACAAAATGTCGTTCAGGTGCACCGGAGCTTCATCGAAGAAGTAGCTCGCCAGAGCGGCGACTCCCGAAGGAGATCCGCCCTTGTTGGTTCGCATATCGATGATCATTGCGTCCGTGTTTGCCAGCAGATTCATAGCATGCGCCAGTTGCTGTTTCATGACGTCCGGGTCGGCAAACGCATCGAGACTCAGGTAGCCAACATTTCCGGGCAGCCACACCGCGTCGGTGACGAACCCGTTCACCTTCTGCATCAGAGCCTTGTGCTGCTGGATCTGCTCGGCAGTGGGCGGGGGAGGCGGCTGGTTGAGATCAAAGGTGGGCAAAGGTATTGCGGAAGCAAAGACGGCGAGGTGGCCGTCGCGACTGACTGCACGCAGGTCGGCCTGGAGTTCCGATGCGAGTGTGTGACCGCTGTTCAGCCTGTCATACCCGCCTGCGGCCTGCTTCGTGCGAAGCGACGCCGCCATCTGTTTGCCGAGGGCCTCGTTGTAGTAGTAGCGTTCGACGTTGTCCGCGGCTTTCATCACCACTCGTGATCGCGTGGCGGCATCAATGGGAAAATCAGGCGAGGGTGCAGGCTGCCCAGACGTAAATAGAGCTGAGACGAAAAGCAGAGAAATTGTTTTCACGTCCACCATTCAGTGACACGGCCGTTGAGTTCCGAAATGTTCAGTCTGCCGTTCCCGCGCTTTCCACGGCTGCTCGGCGCTTCGGCGGCGGCACGCAGGTTCGGAAAACATGAATTTTGAGTTGCCACAGATTCTGCTCGCGGCCGGTGCACTTCTACTCGTCAGCATCGGTGCCAGCCGTGTGTCCGCACGGCTCGGGATTCCGGCCCTGCTGTTTTTCCTCGCCATCGGGATGCTCGCCGGTTCCGACGGGCCGGGAGGTATCTGGTTTGACAATGCGCAGCTCGCGCAGGCCGCGGGCAGCGTCGCGCTTGCTTACATTTTGTTCAGCGGTGGCCTGGACACTCGGTGGGCGGCCGTCCGTCGCGTGCTGTGGCCGGGACTCAGCCTGGCCACCGTGGGTGTTTTTATGACGGCGCTGTTCACGGGAGCGTTCGCCAGCCACATCCTTGGGCTGTCGCTCACTGAAGGCATGCTGATCGGGGCCATCGTCTCATCGACCGACGCGGCGGCGGTGTTCAATGTTCTGCGAACGCAACGGCTCGTTCTCCGCAAGCCGCTCGGGTCGCTGCTTGAGTTCGAGTCCGGAATGAATGATCCAATGGCCGTGCTGCTCACGGTGGCGCTCACGCAGGCGATGGCTGTCGGCGACGCTACGGTGGGGGGTGCCCTGTGGCTCTTCGCCCGTGAACTCGTGTTGGGTGCCGTCCTTGGGTTCGCGTTCGGCAAGCTCGGCCTGTGGCTCCTGAACTCGGTCAGGCTTGAATCCGAAGGCCTCTATCCGGTGCTGGTTCTCGCCCTCGTTATGGCCACGTTCGGTGGAACGGCAGCGGTGGGAGGCAGCGGCTTTCTGGCCGTGTACATTGCCGGTCTCGTGCTCGGTAAGGACGACTTTGTCCACAGGCGGAGCATCAATCGCTTCATCGACGGTATCGCCTGGCTTATGCAGATCGCGATGTTTTTGATCCTCGGTCTGCTTGTATTCCCATCCAGACTTCCGGCCGTAGCGTTCGCCGGCACAGCGGTCGCGTTTTTTCTTGTCCTGGTTGCCAGACCCGCTGCGGTTTTCATCAGCCTCGCATTCTCCGAACTTGGGGTCAGGCAGAAGCTCCTTGTGTCATGGGTTGGACTCAGAGGCGCCGTACCGATCGTGCTCGCGACATTTCCTCTGCTTGCCGGAGTGAAATCGGCCGATCTCTACTTCCACCTGGTATTTTTCGTCGTCGTCTCATCGGTACTGATTCAGGGTCCGGCTATTCCATGGGTGGCGCGCCGTCTTGGGCTGGGATCGCAGGATATTCGTTCGCGTCGTTCGGGACCGCTCGAGTTCGTACCTGCGCTGCGGTCGTCGAGTGAACTCATCGAAGTCGTGCTTAAGGATTCCTCTCCGCAGCGGGGCAAGCGAATCGTCGACATCGAGTGGCCGCCGGCGAGCCTCGCTGTGCTTCTCACGCGCGGAGATGAGTACGTAGTGCCGCGCGGAACCACTGAACTGTTCAGTGGGGACGAATTGCTGGTCCTCTGCCCGAAGCAGGAAGTAAACAGACTGCAGCGGCTGTTCGGCAACACGGATGCTTAGGGGTCGGATATGCTGTGTTTGCCCATGTTCGCCTGGTCTCCGGATGACGAGACGCGGCGTCGCGCACAGCTGACCCGCTTCCTTGATTTCACTCGCCACAGCTCGTTTGAGAATCTCCACCGCTGGTCCGTCGAGAACGTGCCCGCGTTCACCGATGCGGTTTTACGTTTCCTCGACCTTCCATTTCACAGGCCTTATACGTCTGTAGTGGATCTGTCGCGGGGACCTGAGTGGCCCGTGTGGTGTGTCGGAGGAGGTCTGAACGTCGCTGTCGCATGCCTTCGTGATCCCTCCGATCGGCTGGCCCTCATCTGGGAAGGCGAGGAAGGTACGGTGCGGCGGCTCACATACGGTGAGCTTCAGCGCCAGGTGCATGCCTTCGCTGCCGGTCTCCGCAGCGTTGGCGTTAGGCGCGGCGATGCCGTCGCGATTCACCTGCCGATGATGCCCGAAACCGCCGTCGCGCTCATCGCATGTGCGTACATAGGCGCCGTTGCCGTTCCCCTGTTTTCCGGGTTCGGACCCACTGCCGTCGACTCGCGCATAAAGGATGCCGAAGCTCGCGCCGTGATCACCTGCGACGCTTTTCCGCGGCGCGGCAGGCTGACGCAACCGGCGCGTTCTGAAGCAGCACCCGTCCGAATCGTTGTGAGTCGAAGTGGCCACTCCACGGACGGGATTCCCTTTGCCGAGCTCTTGAACCGGGGCGCGATCGATGGGTCGGAACGTACTGCTGCCGAAGATCCGCTGGTCACGTTGTACACGTCAGGCACAACGGGACGACCTAAAGGCATCCTGCATACGCATTGCGGATTTCCCGTCAAGGCCGCCCAGGATATGTGCTTCGGCACCGACGTAGGGGCAGGCACCCGAATCTGCTGGATCACCGACATCGGCTGGATGATGGGCCCTTGGCTCATCTACGGAGCATTTGTCCTGGGCGCGACCGTGTGCCTGTACGACGGCGCGCCGGATTATCCCGATGCCTCGCGATTGTGGAGCTTCGTCGAACGTCATGGTGTCGAGGTTCTCGGCATCTCTCCCACTCTTATCCGTGCGCTCTCGGTTCATGGAGGCGCGCCCGCGGACCGGCACGACCTCACAAGCCTGCGTATCTTCGCCTCAACGGGCGAGCCATGGAATCCGGACCCGTGGTGGTTCCTTTTCGAGACAGTGGGCGGTAAACGCATTCCCATCGTCAACTACTCAGGAGGCACGGAGATCTCTGGCGGCATTCTGATGGGCAACCCCTTACTTCCTCTCAAGCCATGCGGATTCCCGGCGCCATGCCCGGGAATAGACGCCGATATCGTGGATGAGCAGGGACAGCCCGTGACCGGCCGTGTCGGCGAACTCGTGATCCGGAAGCCCTGGATCGGAATGGCGAGAGGATTCCTGCGGGATCCGCAGCGATACCTTGACACCTACTGGTCGCGCTGGCCGGGTGTTTGGACCCACGGCGACTTCGGGCTCCGCGACGACGATGGGCATTGGTTCATCCTCGGCCGTAGCGACGACACCCTCAAGATTGCGGGCAAACGCGTGGGTCCCGCGGAAGTCGAATCTGTCCTCGTAAGTCACGAGGCTGTGGCAGAGGCCGCAGCGATCGGCGCTCCTCACCACCTAAAGGGCGAGTGCCTCGTGGCATTCTGTATTCCCGTACCCGGCCTGCAGCCTTCCCCCGAGCTGGCTTCTGAGCTGTGCAACCTGGTCGCGGCGGAGATGGGCAGGCCGCTGCGTCCGGAAGCGGTACACTTCATTCCGTCGTTGCCGAGGACGCGAAACGCAAAGGTGATGCGGCGCGTCATCCGAGCGGCTTATCTCGGCGAGGATCCGGGGGACCTTTCGGCGCTCGAGAATCCTGCTGCTGTAGATGCGATTCGTTCGCTCAAGGAGGATAGGACGTGAGCCCAGCCAACCCCCTGAAGCTGCGTGCGCTCCATCACGTTGAGCTGTGGACCGGGAACGCAAAGCAGGCTGCATACTACTACCGTCAGGCGCTCGGCTTCTCCCAGTTTGCCTATGCCGGGCTCGAGACCGGAAGCCGCGAGGTAGCCAGCTACGCTCTTCATCAGGGAAAAGCTACGCTCGTCGTCAGCACGCCCTTAAGCGCCGAGCATCCCATGCACGAACATCTTCGCCGCCACGGGGATGCTGTCCGGGATATCGCCTTCCACGTCGATGATGCCCGCCACGCCTTTGAGGCTGCGGTCGAGCGAGGTGCCCGTCCCATTGCCGAGCCGCAGGAGATCGGTGATGGCATCACACGTGGAGCTATCGCCACTTACGGCGATACCATTCATTCGCTGATTTCCAAAGACCGGGACAACACCGCCTTCCTTCCAGGATTTCAGCCTGCCATAGTGCCCGGCCGCGAAGCCGGCATCCTGCGGATCGATCACATCGTGGGCAACGTCGAGCTCGGCCGCATGGAGGAATGGGCAGACTTCTACGCCCGTGTCTGCGGCTTCCATCGGTACATCAATTTCGACGACAAGGACATCTCGACG
>DASQEG010000308.1:0-2019 GCA_035633775.1 Bryobacteraceae bacterium | reverse complement strand
CGAATCCTTCATCAGAAATTGACGGACGCGCAACAGGCCGGATTTAGGCCGCGGCTCATCCCTATACTTGGTCTGAATTTGATACCAGATCTGCGGCAGTTGCTTATAACTTCGCAGTTCGCCGCGGGCGACGGCAGTCATGTTCTCTTCGTGCGTCATGCCGAGGCAGAGCGCACGTCCGAAGCGGTCCTTCAGGCGGAACATGTTGTCGCCCATTACGTCCCAGCGCCCGCTCTCCTGCCACAATTCGGCGGGATGGAGTCCCGGCAGCAGCAGTTCCTGACCGCCAATGGCCGTCATCTCTTCACGGATAATGCGCTGAATTTTCAGCAGCGAACGCTGTGCGAGGAAGAGATAGTTGTAGATGCCCGACGAGAGCTGGCGCACGTAACCGGCACGCAGCAGCAGGCGGTGGCTGACGACTTCGGCTTCTGCGGGGTCATCCCGCAAAGTGGGTATAAAGAGCTTGCTCCAGAGCATCGGTGAGTGAGGGCAGGGCTGAAGTAAAGGCCGATTTTAGCATGCTAAAATGACAATTCTGGTCAATGAGGATTGCCTTAGCCGCTGATCACGCAGGGTTTGTGTTGAAAGAGCACCTGCGAGCGTGGCTGGGCGGCATCGGGCACGAAGTGCTCGACTTTGGCACGCGCTCGGCCGAGTCCACGGATTATCCGGATTACGCCCGTACCGCGGCAGGTGCAGTGGCCGCGGGTGAAGCCGAACGAGCTGTCCTCGTGTGTTCCACGGGTGCCGGAATGGCAATCGCGGCGAACAAGGTGCAAGGGATCCGGGCAACCGTTGCGGCGAACCCCGAAACGGTGCGGCTAACCAGGGCGCACAACGATGCCAACGTTCTGGCGATCGGAGCCCTGTTTACAGAGGCACAGGATGCCTGCACGCTGGTGGATCTGTTCCTTGGTACGGGGTTCGATGGCGGGCGGCACCTCCGTCGTGTGAACAAGATCAACGAGATTGAGCAGTCTCGAGGAGGAGAATGATCATGAGCTGGCAGAAGCAAATGTCGACATCCCTGGCCGACTCCGACCCGGACGTCTACGCAGCCATTCGGGAAGAGCTCGAACGTCAGGATACGCGCATTGAGCTGATTGCAAGCGAGAACTTCACCTCCGAGGCGATTCTCGAAGCGACCGGCAGTGTCTTCACGAACAAGTATGCCGAAGGGTACCCGGGTAAGCGTTACTACGGCGGCTGCGAGCACGTCGACGTAGTCGAGAATCTCGCGCGAGATCGGGCGAAGCAGTTGTTCCGCGCCGAATACGCCAACGTGCAGCCGCACTCCGGTTCGCAGGCGAACGAGGCTGCTTACGCTTCCATCCTGCAGCCGGGCGACACCATACTGGGCATGAACCTGGCTCACGGTGGTCACCTCACCCACGGTCATCATCTGAACTTCTCGGGCAAGCTTTATAAGATCGTGCCCTACGGTGTACGGCGCGAGGACGAGATCATCGATTACGACGAGCTGGCCCGCCTCGCTGAGGAGCACAAGCCGAAGATGATCATCGCGGGCGCCAGTGCCTACCCGCGCATCATCGAGTTCGCGAAGTTCCGCGCTGTCGCCGATTCGGTTGGCGCGTACTTCGTCGTCGATATGGCGCACTTTTCGGGCCTTGTGGCCGCCGGCCTGTATCCGAACCCGTGCGATCACGCCGATATCGTTACCAGCACCACGCACAAAACACTTCGTGGACCGCGCTCCGGTCTGATTCTCGCTAAGGAGAAGTTCGGCGCGGCGATCGATCGTGCAGTGTTTCCCGGGGCTCAGGGCGGCCCCCTGGTTCACGTGATCGCGGCCAAGGCAATCTGCTTCAAGGAAGCTCTTCTGCCTTCGTTCGCCGAGTACGGCCGGCAGGTTCTCGCCAACGCGCGCGCTCTCGCTGCAGGCCTGCAGGGGGAAGGTTTCCGGATCGTGTCGGGCGGTACGGACACGCACCTGGCCCTCGTCGATGTGTTCGCTCGCGGCGTTCGCGGCAAAGAAGCGGAACAGTCGCTCGATAA
>DASQEG010000307.1:0-2815 GCA_035633775.1 Bryobacteraceae bacterium | reverse complement strand
CAACGTTCCGGTGCTCGTGGATGCTGCCGCCGAGATCCTCACGATCCCTAACAAGCACCTACAGGCCGGCGCGACATTAGTCGCCTATAGCGGTGGCAAGTGCCTGCGAGGGCCGCAGGCGGCAGGATTACTGTTGGGTCGGAAAGATCTGGTCCAGGCAGCCTGGCTGCACAGCGCACCGCATCATGCTTTCGGCCGTCCCATGAAAGTGGGCAAAGAAGAAATCATGGGCATGCTCGCCGCTGTCGAGGCCTGGATGAAACGCGATTACAAAGCCGAGTTCCGGACGTGGGAATCCTGGCTGGCCGCGATCTCAAAGTCGGTTACGGCGGTCCCGGGCGTCACGACGGAAGTCAAACAACCGAACGGCTTGTCCAATCATGCGCCGACACTCGTCATCCGGTGGGACGATGCAAACGTTGGCATCACGGGCCGCGAAATCGAGAAGGCGCTCTACACTGGCGAGCCTCGCATCGTACTCGGAAACGCGTCGGGCGACCGCCGCGGCGCTCAGCCTAGTTCGGTGTCGATTATGCCGTACATGATGCAACCTGACGATCACAAGGTCGTGGCACAGCGGCTGCATCAGATCCTGTCCAAACCGCCGAAGGTGGAGCAGCCAGCGACGCCTGAAGGTCCGAACGCGAATGTCGATGGCCAGTGGCAGCTTAGCCTTAAGTACACCTGCGGCAGCGCCGAACATCAGCTTGTGTTCGAGCAGAAAGCGACTGAACTGCTAGGAACGCATCGCGGCGAGACTGTCGCAGGCCACCTGCGCGGCAACGTTGAGGGTTCCGAAGTACGGTTCCGCAGCCGCCTCCGTTATGAGGGCACCACGCTGGCCTACGAGTTCATTGGCCGGTTGCAGGGAGAGCAGTTGGCGGGAACCGTCGATATGGGTGAATACGGCTTCGCTCAGTGGACGGCTGAGCGGCACAAATACCCAGTCTAAGGCTATTTCACCGCTATAACCGAGATCTGTTCCAGAGTTGGCCAGCGGTCGCGTGCGTCCGGCTTGCGTTCCGCTGGTACGATCTGCTGCACGGTTGTGCGAGTGGGCGGCGTCTGACTGAAGTATTCTGCGTAGACCTTGTTCATGCGGCTGAACTCATTCAGGTCATCCTGGTAGACGTTCGTCGCGACGACATCCGCAAAGCTGAGTTCCGCCTCCTCCAGCCCGTCCAGCAGATTTCGCATGGTCTGCCGCAGTTGCGTTTCAACCGTAGAAGCATAAATGCCGGTGTTCGGTCCGGGGATGAATCCCGACTTGGCCGAGCAATAGTAAGTATCGTCGGCGAAGACGCACGGACTGGCGGTGGCACTCGGAGGCATGTTTTTGGGGCGAACCGCACGTCGTTTTGCGAGGTCGCGCACAGCGACTCCTGTAAACTCGATCGACGCACCACCCGGGAGGGTCGAGACGCGGATCGTTGCTCGAGCCGGAGTGTTGCCGAATTCGAAGTGCTTCGCATAGATCCGGTTCATCACGTCCATTGGCATCTTGTCGGTCAGATACGGATTGACGAACACCACGTGGCGAAAGTCCATGCCCGCAGCCTTCAGCGCCGCTCCCATACGATCGAGCGCACCCTGCACTTCATCAGCGGGCTCGCTTGCATCTGGTGCCCTGTTTGTTGACGATCCCGAGAGGTACAGCCGGTCACCCACAAGAACACCGGCCGGTGGCGAAGCTCGATCCGGAGCAGGCCCAACGGGCTGAACGCGGCTGGGGTTGCGATAAGCGACGACGGTGATCTCAACCGGAGTTTCCGTAGGCATGCGCGCTACACCAAGCACTGCACGTGCCGGAGAACGCTCCGGGAAAGTCTCGCCCCAAACCTGATGCATCGCATCATAGGCAGACATGTCCTTGAGGTACACCTGAGCATAGACGACGTTCGCCATCTTGAGATTGGCCGCTTCGACGATCTGTCGAACGTTCGCGAAACATTGCCGCACCTGATCCTCAGGTGAGATCGGGAAGGTGCCGTCCTGCTTCGCTGCTCCCTGCCCGGAAACGTACAGGTAGTCCCCGGCCAGAATGCCTGGACTGTAGGGCCCCACCGGAGGCCGGGCCCCGGCCGGGATGATGACTCGCTTCTCGACAGCACCTGCCACCGCTATGCTGAGCAGGCAAATCAGCGCAATTCGCTTCACTTGAGACAACCTCCTAAGAAGTTATGTAAGACGCTGCACGCTCGTCAGCATAGGTGTTTGACTCAGCGGCTGGATCCTCGAGCGGCGCGACTGTTCTCGAAAAGCGGGACTCTCGTACACGACCTTGCCGTCCACAACCGCTGCCGCATTCGGAAACTTTGCATGCACCACGTTAAAGCGCCCGTCGCGTAGGGGTGAATCTTCTCCGCGGCTTCGTATGCCCCGAGCAGTACGTCCAACGCTCCAACCGCCCGTTGCATGTGCAGTCATTTGCCAGCCCAGCTCGTTTGCAACCCGCGCCCTTGCAACAGGTTCTCCCGCGTCAAGGCCAGCACTCCACGGTAGTCGGGATCGGAATAGCTATACATCTGGCCTACGACAAGGAAGCGATTGCCCCGGATCGCCACCGCCTGAGCAACCGGCTGTGAAGCTGCGACCGTCACGATCCTGCCTTTGTAACTGATGGTGTCCGCCTGCTGCGCACTGATCAAGAGAGCAGCGGCAAGTCCGGTTATCAGAATACGGACCACGTTGCAAGTATGCTACACGCACTCTTCGCGTCAGGTTCGGACTCGCCCCTCCAGCAGGCGCAGGAGTTCGGATCGCGGCATGGCTCCGGCGCGGTTCAGGACTTCACGGCCGTTCTCGAACACCATAA
>DASQEG010000306.1:0-4486 GCA_035633775.1 Bryobacteraceae bacterium | reverse complement strand
CTCGGCGAGTCCGGCCGCGATGGCAACACCACCATTCCAGAGAAGGTGACCGTGGTTTCGATCACGGTAATGGGTAAGTACCGGGTGGACGCTACGATCAACAAGGAGAATCTGCTTCAGCGCATTCACACGTGGGTTCCCGATCCCGTACTGGGAGACATGAACTACGAGCACGAGTTCACGAACAACAGCTACGCGGATCTCGGCGACGGCATAAGATTTCCCACTGAGTGGCACCACCACGATGGTTGGGACGATAACTTCGGCGCGCTGAACACCACTGCCGGGCATAACGGGTTTGGGGGTGTCTTCAAGGCGATCAGAGCAAACTCCTGCGCGGACCCAATACCCGTACCTCACCACGTCCGCCGCAGCAACTTTGCCGATCGCATCGACACACGGAAGCTGGCTGACGGCGTATATCTGATCGGAGGCGCGTCTCACAACAGTGTCGCGGTTGAGTTCAAGAACTACATCGCGGTCGTTGAAGCGCCGCTCGATGAAAAACGGAACCTTGCCGTCATCGAAGAGATCGTCAGGCTGATTCCGAACAAACCCATTCGCTTTCTCGTCAACACGCATCAGCACTTTGACCACATAGGCGGTCTCCGCACGTTCATGCACATCGGTGCCACAATCATCACGCATTGGAAGAACTTCAACTTCTACAACCGCGATGTGCTCAACTACACGCCACGAACGCTGGCGCCGGATATGATGTCGCTCTGGCCGCCAACGGAAGTTGCCGAAGGTTATCAGTACGAGACCGTTCGCGAAAATTACATCCTTAGCGATGGAAACCGCAGCATGCACATCTCGTACGTGCAACCCTTAACGCATGTAGAAGGCATGCTGATGGCGTATCTGCCTAACGAGAAGATCGTCATTGAAGCCGATCTCTACGATTCGTCCGCCGCGAACAGCAATGCCACCGAGACACATCGTGCCTTTTTCAAGCACGTCCAGAGACTTGGGCTGGACGTTACCACCATCGCGCCGATCCACGGCCCCGCAGTTCCCTGGACCGATTTTCAGAAACTCCATAGTGCTCGCTGATCGAATCGGCAGGTCGTTCATGCGCGTGTCCAGCATGGATTTTACTTTCAGCGTGGCTGGTAGCATGAACTTCATGGTCCAAGGGATACGCCTGGTATGTCTTCTTGCAGCGGGGCAAGCGATGACGTGGGCAGTGGACGTAAGCGCGTTCATCGGTGCGCGCATCCTTGACGGTACATCGAAAGCTCCCATAGAGGACGGCGTCATCGTTGTGCGGGACGGCCGCGTGGAGGCAGTCGGCTCTCGAAAAGCCATTCGCATACCAGAAGAGGCCCGCATTATCGATCTCAAGGGCAAGACAATCACGCCTGGGTTTCACTCAACACACGTCCACATCTCTGACGTAAACGGTGTAAGCCCGCCAGCCTACACAAAGGAGAACACAGAGCGTCAACTCCGTGTGTACGCGCGGTATGGCATCACGACTCTTTGGAGCCTGGGAGGTGAACAACGGCCCGCGTTTGAAGCGCGGCGCGAGCAGGAGAAGCAGCATGTCGATCGGTCCAGGCTCTATTTGTCGGGCGAGATCATCACTGGGGAGACGGTGGAAGCCGCTCGCGAGACCGTGGCACGCGTAGCAGCCACGAAGCCCGACATACTGAAGATTCGTGTCGACGACCAACTCGGAACGACGAAGAAGATGCCGCCCGCGGTCTATAAGGCCGTTATCGAGGAAGCACACCGTAGAGGCCTCCGCGTTTCCGCCCATATCTTCTACCTGGAGGATGCGAAGGAATTGCTTCGTTCAGGGGTAGACATGATTGCTCACAGCGTTCGGGATCGGGAGATCGACGATGAATTTATCTCACTGATGAAGGCTCGCAACATACCCTACTGCCCCACCCTCACCCGTGAGGTCTCGACGTTTGTATATGGATCCACGCCCGCATTTTTCAACGATCCGTTCTTCCTGCGTGAAGCCGATCGCCAGGTTGTCGAGCAGTTGAAGGAACCCGCCCGCCAGCAGGCGCTGCGCGAGTCGCACAGCTCCCAGGCCTACAAGAAGGCGCTTGAAGTGGCCAGGCGAAACCTCGCCAAAGCCGCTCAAGCAGGCGTGCTCATTGTCATGGGCACAGACTCCGGCGCCAGTGCTAACCGATTTCAGGGCTACTTCGAACACATGGAGATGGAGATGATGGCCGAGGCTGGTCTCGCGCCGCAGCAAATTCTGCGTTCGGCCACCCAGGATGCCGCACGAGCCATGAAGCTCGACAACGCAGGCGTAATCGCGAAGGGGGCGTGGGCGGACTTCAATGTCTTCGACCGTGATCCATCCAGCGACATCCGGCTCACGAAAACGCTGCAATCGGTCTGGATCTCCGGTCGCGAGGTCTCCCGCCCTTCGGGTAAATGATCCAGCTTCAAACGCTCTGTCTCTGTGAGGCCGCCGCTTAACCTGCTGGTGCGGGTAATCGGGCGTGTCGCGCTCTCGTTTTTCACAGATGCAACACGGCTGTTCGCACCTGTTGCACACGCGACAGACGGGGTATATGCTTTAACCCTGATCCTGTTCGAGGTTGGGGGGTCCCAGTATGACTTTCAGTCGGACACTTGGGTGTCTGATCCTGACGGCTGCTGCAGCCTTTGCGCAGACCTTCTACGGCTCGTTGATAGGCACGATAACAGACCAGAGCGGGAGTGCGGTGACCGGAGCCCAGGTCACGCTCATCGACCTGGGGAGGGCTGACCGCCGCAACGCCCAGACGGATGACTCCGGCAGTTACCAGTTCGTCAACCTCGTACCCGGTCAGTACCGGGTCGAAGTAGAAAAGGCGGGCTTCCGTCGCTTTGTTCGGGAGCCCATCACGGTTGAGGTTCAGAGTGCGGTCCGCATCGATGTGCCGATGCAGGTCGGCGAGGTCTCACAGACGGTCGAAGTACAGGCACAGACGCCGCTGATCCAGACGGAAGACGCGTCGCTGGGGCGCGTCGTGGAGTCGCGGAAGGTGCTCGAGATGCCGCTCAACGGGCGGAATGTCTTCGGCCTGGTTGCAATGGTTCCGGGCGTCGTTCCGGGAGGTCAATCCGGGACCACGCCGACCGGCTCAAACCCATTTGCGTGGGGCAACTATCAAATCGGAGGCGGGCAGGCGAATCAGAGCGCATCCTATCTGGATGGCGCGCCGCTGAACACTGTCTATGGAAACCTGACCTCGCTCGTGCCTACGCAGGACGCCATTCAGGAATTCCGTGTGCAAACGAACAACCTGGGCCCTGAGTTTGGGCGCCTGGCGGGTGGCGCGATCAACCTGACAACGAAGTCGGGTACTAATCAGTTCCACGGCAGCGCTTACGAGTTTCTACGCAACCGCTCGCTGAATGCGAACACGTTCTTCAATAACCGTGCGGGCGTATCGCGTCCGGCGTTCACCCAGAATCAGTTTGGAGCCAATGTCGGAGGGCCGGTAGTTCGCGATAAGACATTCTTTTTCTTCGGATGGGAGGGCTTCCGGCTGAGGCAGGGAGTCTCGTATGTGTACTCGGTACCAACCGATGCGATGCGGTTGGGTGATTTTTCGAACGTGAGAAACGCATCAGGTGCCGTGGTCCCGATCTACGACCCGCTCACAACATGTGGTCAGTTCAATAATGCACCGTGCGCGAAGGATGCGAACGGAAGCGACATCATCACGCGCCAGCAGTTTCCCGGCAATATTATTCCGCCAAACCGAATCGATCCGGCGGCCAAAGTACTCACCGAGCGTTGGGGTCGAGCGAATGGTCCCGGCTCGGCCTTCACGAACGTCAATAACTTCACCGCCAATGCCAGCGTCGGAGGTGAGAATGATCAGTACAATGCTCGCGTTGACCACAACTTCTCTGAAGGCCATAACGCCTTCATTCGTTATACGTACTGGACCAACCTAAACCTGGCGATCGATCCATACCGCACCCAGACCTGCGTGGATCGCTGCACCGAGACGTTCAATAACAATCAGGCGGTAATTGCAGACACGTACTCGTTCTCTCCCAGCCTCATTGGAGATCTCCGGCTGTCGTACACCCGGTTTAGTTACGACCGGACGGCTCTGACTGCCGGTTACGACCTGACCCAGCTCGGCTGGCCAGCATCGCTGAACAACCAGGTTGTCGTTCGTGTGCTGCCGCAGCCGAACGTCACAGGCTACAACGGAGTTTTCAGTACGAACGGCACGGGTAGCACGATCTTCGATCGCAACGACATCTACTCGCTCGTGCCGAGCATGACCAAGATTTGGGGAACTCACACCCTTCGCTTCGGAGGGGAAATCCGGCGGAGCACCCACAATTACTACCAGCAGAACAGCCCGTCCGGCAGGTTCAACTTCGACGCGCTCATGACCGCGTCGAATCCCTTCTCTCCGGCAGGTACCGGGAACGGCTTTGCGTCTTTCCTGCTCGGGTACAGTAACGGCGGGGGAGTCAACCAGAACGCCTTCATTGCTGCCCA
>DASQEG010000305.1:0-2770 GCA_035633775.1 Bryobacteraceae bacterium | reverse complement strand
AGCAGCGCCTTGGAGCCCGCCACGGCGCACGGCAGGTCCCGGCGGTCCTCACCGGCTTCGAAGATGGCCAGATCGGACGGGAAGACCCGCACCCCGCCGCTACCGCCGGTTGACACCGGGATCTGAGCACTGCTTGCCCAGGTCAGCAGCAACGCAAACGCCATACACCGACACGCCGAACTCATCCAGGTACCTTTCACTGCTCTTCGCCACCGATAAGGTGTTCCATCGTTATATGCGGAATCGAGGCCCTGGTGCAAGTCCCGGTACGGCCAGTACCAGGGTCTGCTGGCCGAATCATTCATGCGACTCGGAGCCGATCTCTACTGTTTCTGGAATTTCCGGCTACTCTGGGAACATCCGGTCCCCAAGAATATCTGTCGGCGTACACCGTTTCACGTATGAAGCTCGGGAGTTCGTTCAGTTTTCGCCCTTAGCATTTGCGAATTCAATCCGAGGTGCACTTGGCACGGCTGTGCTGCGGCTCTCGTGTCGCAGGGATACCCCATGCCTGACGTGTGCTGAGCCGGACCGCTGCGACTATGGACGACTGTTCGCTCCGCTTCGCTCGGACCTGCCGTCCGGCTACGCTGACCCGCCCCGACCGTTTGTCCTCCGCTTGCCAGCCCACCTCAGCTCGGGTGTATTTCGTCCTGGCGATCGCATCACACTCTGTGTTCACCGATTTGACGTCGGGAACTCAGGCGTGGACGCGTTGACGGGCGGACTTCGCGAACTCGGCCTGCAAGGCGTGGGTCCGGGACGCGGGCGGATGCAAATGGTGGGCGAAGCTAAGTATTTTTTCGATGCGCCGCTGTCAACTCGGGATAGCGGGCCTGTTTCGAGGTTCGCGCTGGAGTTCAGCACGCCGACAGAGCTGAAGGTCGGGGGTGAAACGCTGCGTGAGCCGCGCTTCGATGCCGTTTTCTCTCGCGCCCGGGACCGAATATCCACCCTGATGACGGCGTGGCAGGGCGGTGCCCCTTTGCTCGACTTCCGCCGGCTCGCCGATCAGGCTCAGCAGGTGCGTCTCGTCACATCCTCCGTCACAACAGTGGATGTGACCCGCCGCAGTACCCGAACGGGACACTCGCACAGTCTTGGCGGGTTCACAGGCCGGGCGGTTTATGAGGGTGACGCGCGCGAGCTGATGCCAATCCTGCGTGCGGCCTGGTGGACGGGTATCGGGCGGCATACTGTCTGGGGCAATGGAGCGGTCCGCATCGTCGACTGATTGGCTGAAACAGCGACCGCCGGAGGGCGGTCTCTAGGGAGGTGGAGGTCCCCCAATGTCGCTGCTCATCATGTTCGCTGGTGTCGCCATCATCGCCCTGCTTGTGTTTGTCATCTGGGCAATGATGCGGGAGCGCAAGCCAGACTAAGCGCACCGTTCCAGACATTCCCTCGAGCGCCGAACTCGCGGGTGAGCCTCTAACGCCTGAGCAGGTCCGAGGACAGCACTTCGGCGCGCCGCGCAAAGTCGAGTGCGGTCCCCAGCTGTTGGGAGCTGCGCGCGCTCTCGGCCTGGCGAACAAAGCTGTCCAGACGTCCAATCTCATTGCCCTGAGTGGCGGCTGAGCCACGTGCCTTCAAAGCGGCAACATTTGCACGCGCGCGGTCCAGGCTCGCTTCAATCAGCCTGAGCTGTTCGGCACGCTCCTGGGGTGTGCTCAGCGCCTCAAGGACAGGCGGTGTCACGGCTGCTGCGGCTGCCTGTTCCGGGCGCTGCACTGGCCGGGCTGGCCGCTTTGCTGGCGTGCTGGTCCGTCGGGGCGGCTGTGGCGAAGTTACCGGGACGCGCCGCGTTGCAGTGCCAGACAACGGAGGTGCTTTCCGCTTCGAGCAACTCGGCAGCACTACGAGAACGATGAGAATCGGGATAGCTGCACGCCTCATGCGGCAATCTCCCGTGACCCGACTTTCGGAAACTGAAAGATAAACCGTGCGCCCTTGCCGGGCTCACTCTCTACTCGAATGGCTCCTGAATGCAGCTGCACGATGCGATAGGTCATCGCGAGGCCCACTCCGGTGCCAGCCTGCTTCGTGGTGAAGTACAGATTGAAGATCTTGTCGCGAATGTCGGCGGGAATCCCCGGCCCATCATCCTCAACATCGAGGCAGCACTGCGCTTCAACGGTGCGGATTCGGAATCGCAGGCCACCCCCGGTTTTCATCGCCTCAAGCGCGTTCACAGCTACATTCAGCACAGCCTGCTTCAAAAGATCGCAGTCGGCCATGATGGGCGCCTGATTCTCAGGAGTTACGGTCACCTCAATCCCATCTGCGCTGGCCTGGGGCCTGATCAGTTGCGCCACCTGGTCTGCGATGCTGCACAGGTCGCACTCGGCAAGGTGCACCTCGACGGGTTTATGGAACTCGAGCAGCGATTTAACCACCCGGTCCAGCCGCACGAGTTCACTCCTGACAATCTCCAGCTCCGGGTGCTGAGCTCCCAGCCGTTCACGCACGATCTCCAGATGCAGCATCATCGCGTTTAACGGGTTCTTGATCTCATGTGCCACGCCGCTGGTGATCTTGCTGATTGCGGCGATCCTTGTTGCCGTGTCGCCGCTCCGCATTTCCGCCGGTTTGGCACTTCCGACCTCCCGAAGGGCAATCACCGTTCCGCTGCCTGCGTTGTGATCGTCCACGTCCACGCTCTCTACTGAGACGTGCAGCGGGACCGGGGGGAGATTAGGACGTTCCAGAGTAACAGCGACGTTTCGCAGCGGTTGCCGGCTCGCAACTGCTCTCTGGATCACGGCGCCAG
>DASQEG010000304.1:0-6152 GCA_035633775.1 Bryobacteraceae bacterium | reverse complement strand
GAGATGGCTAAGTTCAAAACTGCAATCAACAAGGTAATGCAGGCGTAGGTGGAGCATGCGCTGGAGATACAGGCTCCGGCAACTGGGAGGAGACGCAGCGGGCGGCACGATCGCGGCTTTGATCGCGCTGCCGTATGGGCTCGCAATGGCCTCGCTGATGGGTTTGCCCCGTGCTGGGGCTGTTCACCTCGTGCTGACAGTCCCCATCACGGCCCTGCTTGGGCGTAATCCCGTACTGATCGGCGGCACGGCGAGTGCGACCGTGCCGTTCATAGCCCTTGCAGTGCAGGGGCAGGGAATTGGCGGAGCGGCCAAGGTGTGCCTCGCTGCACCGGTCTTCATGATGGCGTTTTGCGTTCTGCGTCTCGGCCGGCATCTTGCGCGCGTGCCGCAGTCCGTAGTCGCGGGATTTTCCTGCGGCATCGGAGCGCTGATGATCATTGCACAACTGCGTACAGGGACTGGTATTGCCTCCCCTGTGGACGTGGTCTCTTCAAATTCGCTGCTGCAACTATGGCACGTCGCAGGGCTTTGGGAAGAGATGCGCGCTTATCCCGCGCTGCTCGCCTCAGCCGTGGTCGTGGTCTCTTTCGCCGCGGCGAAGTGGCTACCTCGTTCTCCCGCTCCCCTGATTGGCGTGATAGCCGGTGGCGATTGGCTACGCAGTGCATCTGGCGTATGAGAGACACCGTGCGGTCGGCACACTACAGCCCGCCACGGCACTATGATCCGTCAGGGTGTGTGCATCTTACGAAGGTCGTGACCGGCGAAGGCAAGGCTCTCGGCAACCAGATCGCTGCTGGAGAGGCCGCGCCGGGCGATGCCTTCATCGCTGTGATGCGGCGTCTTCCCAACGATGTGATAGAGCTCATGGGCAACGACGCGCGCCAGCGCGCGCCCGAGCATTGCTTCCGTAATGCGAGGGCCGACCTTCGTTCGCATCGAGGATTGAACGCGGTCGCAAGCCACCTCTGCAAAGGGCAGGATTTGGCCGTTCGAGACGTGAGTCCGGGCGAACGGTCCGTGCTCATCGGGGACCGGCGAAATGCCGTCCCGGCGACACCTGCCCCTAAACTTCACCACGATGATGTCTGTTGGTTCAGCGGCGGGGCCGAGCTCTGAGCCGATGTGGTAGCCGACGTCGATACCTGCGGGTTTCAGCAGCCTGTTGAGCTCGCCCTGGAGGGCGGAGACGGCATCGGGAGATGCTTCGCCTCTGAAGTCGAGCAGCACGGTCACACCTCGGCTCTGTCCGGCGGCGGACAGTGCCGCCATCGTGAGGCCGATCGCGCACGTAACCAGGTAGCGCATAGCTGGTCTGCGAACGTTCTACGAGGCACCTTTTGATGCTGGTGCGGATGAAAGGACTCGAACCTTCACGGGGTGTTGCCCCACCAGAACCTAAATCTGGCGCGTCTGCCGGTTTCGCCACATCCGCCTGAACACAAGAAT
Organism: Bryobacteraceae bacterium; assembly: GCA_035633775.1. Lineage (GTDB taxonomy): Bacteria > Acidobacteriota > Terriglobia > Bryobacterales > Bryobacteraceae > JAWXCM01. Next base: position 4,700 of record DASQEG010000304.1, on the reverse strand, counting down.
AACGCGTGCTAATCGCCGGCAGAGGGCGATGGCTCCGGCTGGCCGCTCGTGGAATACCACAGCCGTTTCACCCAGATCGCTGCATCGTCAAAAAGCTCATAGTAGACGGGAAGTACCAGCAGGGTCAGCGCCGTCGACGAGATCAGACCACCCATCACCGTACGCGCGAGCGGAAAGTAGCGCAGTTCGAAGACGCCGCTGTCGCCCATGGCCAGCGGAACCAGACCCAGAATTGTGGTACTCGCAGTCATCAGAATCGGCCTGAATCGTTCCCGGCAGCCCTCGATGAGCGCCTCAGCCCGCGACAGCCCGCGCCGGCGCAGGTTGTTGACGTGATCGATTAAAACGATACCGTTATTGACGACGACTCCGACAAGTACCAGCAGGCCGATACGGGCCATGAGGTTGAAAGGCGTTCCGGTCAGCGTCAGTGTCCACACCACCCCGACGAGCGCGAACGGTAGTGACATCAGGATAGCCAGAGGGTGTGTTACCGACTCGAAGAGCGAAGCCATCACGAAGTAGACCATGGCCAGCGCGAAGAGCAGGTTGAAGAGAAACTCGTTGTCTTCCTGCTCGGACCGGCGCGTCCAGAACCCATACGTCCATCCGTAGCCCTGCGGATAGTTGATACTGTTCAGCACCTCAGTAACGATCTTCTTGCCCTCGTCCTTCTTGTCGCCGCCATACACGATCCACATCCAGGTGAACGTGCGGCGGTCCTCTCGCTGGATATTCGCCGGAGTCTTGACGATCTCGATCCCGGCTACCTGCTCGAGTGTGATGTCGCGACCGTCAGGTCCGGAACCGACTACGATCTGGCGCAGGTCGGTGAGATCGTTGCGGTCGCTCGCCTGCAGCCGTACCCAGATATCGACCTCACCCTCCGGTGTTCGGTACCCGCGGACCTCCTGCCCCCGGACCACGATGCTGAGGACGTTGGCCAGGTTCTGTGTCGAGATGTTGTACTTCCGGGCAATATCGCGGTTGACTCTGATCTGAACCTCTTCCCGGCCACGCTCGAGGTCGGTATGGATTTCCGAAAAGCCGGGCTTCGCACGCAGGAGAGTCCTCGCCTGCTTTGCCAGTTCCTGCAGCTTCGCAGGATCTTCGCCGAATACGTTCACGCCGATAAAGTTCTGGCTCTCGGCCCCCTCCTGACGGCCGAGCTTGATGTCGGCTCCAGGCAGGACCGGAATCTCCTTGGCCATCTCTGCCCGCACCTTCTTCAACTCCTCGAGCGTGATCCGTTCCTTGTCGAAGTACACCCGCGTGGAAGCTTCATTGTTCGAAAAATCGCTGCTGACGTCCTTGATTTTGAAGCGCTCTTTGTTCTTCAGCAGGAACCGCTCGATCGGGTTTACGTAGTCCTTTTCGATGCGTGCGTAATGGTAATTCTCCGAAAAGTCGTACTGGATGGTCAGGTCCTGCAGATCCTGTGCTTCGGGGGAGTTGTCCGGTACACGTCCCATTTGCCAGACCGTTGCAGCCATCAACGCGGGGACGATCAGGAACCCGACGAGAAAGGGATGACGCAGAGACCAGGACACGGTCCTCACGTACCTGTCGCGTACCCTGTGGCGCTTCGCCTGTCCCGCAGCGTAGGTGATGTGCTTTGCGGGCAGGAAGCGACCAACCGCCAGGGGTATCAGCGTCAGTGAGATGAACAGGGAACACAACAGAGAGAGAATGATCGAGCCACCTGTGTCGGAAAGCCAGATGGACAGGTTGGTCTTCTTTCCGAACACCAGGGGCACGAAGATGATAATTGAGGTCAACGTCGCCGCGATGACTGCGCTGACGACTTCACGAGTGCCCACAACAGCCGCGGTGATTCGATCGCGCCCTTTTTCGATGTTCTGGTAGATGGACTCGAGCACAACGACCGCATTGTCGACGAGCATGCCGCACGCTAGCATCAACCCCATCATCGACAGCACGTTCAAAGTTTTGCCGAGCAGGTACATGAAGCCGATCGCAGCGACGATCGAGAAGGGAATTGCGAAACCAATCACGAGCGTTGGCGCCAGCCGGCGCAGGTACACGTAGAGCACTGCCACTGCGAGCAGGGCTCCGATGGTACCCGCTTCAAGCAGGCCGGCGATGGCTTTGTTGATCTGCTGCGCCGCGTCCCACCAGATCTGAAGCTTGATGCCTTCCATTGCGGGGTCGGCTTCAATCTCCGCGAGCTTTTTGTGAATACCAGTAACAGTCTCGACAGTGTTCGCCTGTGACGTCTTGCGGATGTCGAGTCCAACGGCGAACGTGCCGTTCAGATGACGTCCGCTGGTCGTCAGAGGCTTGTCGTAAACGATGTCGGCGACGTCGGAGAGCACAAGGCCGCGCCCATCGACGGGGAAGTTCTTCAGTTCCTCGACGTCGCGGATAACACCCCGGGTGATCGCTTCGTACTTCTCAGTCCCGTCCACAACGCGCCCGAGCGTCAGGTTGATGTTGGCGCTGTCCAGCCTGCGGAACAACGACCCGACGTCGACCCGATGCCGCCGGACATCGGCGAGGCGCAGGTAGATGTCTACTTCGCGACGCCAGACGCCGAACAGATTCACCTCCGCAACGCCCTCCACCCGCTCCAGTGGCTTCTTTACCCGTGCGTCGAGAAAGTCGAACGCGTTCCGAAGGTCGCGACGGGATGAAAACTGGCCGCTGATCACCGGTTCGTCGTTCGTGCTCCAGTTGCGCACGTTGATGCGCTCCAGATCGGACGGCAGTTCGGGGCGCGTCCCGTCGATCTTCTCGCGTACATCGGCGAGAATCATGTCGACGTTATCGCCCCAGTTGAACGCCAGGCCGACCCATCCGCCGCTGGGGTCGGAACGCGAGCTCATGCGGAGTACGCCGGGCACAGTGCTCAGCGCTTCCTCGACGGGTTTCACGATCGATTCCAGCACCTGCCCCGGGGTTGCGTTCGCGTATGGCAGGTTAACGCTGACAAACGGGAAGCTCACATCTGGCGTGAGGACGACGGGAATGCGGGTGGAGCTGACTGCGCCGAGCCCCATCATACAGGCGAAGATGACGCATACGCTCACGGGATGAGCGACAGCCCAGCGCACAAGGCTGTCGCCGAAGCCGCGCTCGCCGCCTGCTTTCTGCTCGGTGTCCATGCTTAGTCTCCTGCCGGTGCAGTGGCGATTGAGCCGCCCGCTTCAGCTGTGCGCGGCTGTTCAGCCGTCACGAAGTGCCCGCGACGGTCGAGCAGTTCGTACATGACGGGAATGAAGATCAGCGTCAGAGCTGTCGAGAAAGTCATGCCGCCAATAACGGCGATGGCCATAGGAGACCGAATTTCAGCGCCTTCACCCCATCCCAGCGCCATCGGCACGAGCCCAAGCGCACTCGTCATCGTGGTCATGAGGATGGGGCGGAGCCGAACCTCGCCCGCCATTCGCAGTGCGTCGCGGCGAGAGTAGCCTTCGGAACGAAGTTGGTTGGCGTAGTCTATGAGAACAATTGCGTTGTTAACAACGATGCCGACAAGGATGATTACTCCAAGCAGCACCATCACACTGATCGTGGTGCCAGTGATAGCGAGAGCGAACACCACCCCGACCAGGCCGAAGGGACCGCTGAAGAGGATCACAAACGGGTGAATAAGCGACTCAAACTCCGATGCCATCACCAGGTATACAAGGAACACAGCCATAGCGAGCGCAAACATCAAACTCCGATACGACGTGTTCAGCTCTTCATTCTGTCCGCCGAGGCTGACGGTGACCTCCGGGGGAATTTGCGTGCTGATGGCTCGGATTTGATTGCGAATGTCGTTCGAGACGCTCGTAAGATCCCGGCCGGTGAGGTTTGCGGACACGATTGCGGCGCGCTGGGAACGGACACGGCGGACCTCTGCCGGGCCACGGTCGATGCTGATGTTCGCTATGGAGCCAAGCCGAATGGGCACGACTGCGGTTGTCGGGGCTGCGGCAGCTCGAGTATTCGGCTGAGCAGGCGGAGCAGCTGTGCCTCCGGCGTTGCGCGACGCGCCGGCCCCCTGACCAGCTCCGCCGCCCGCCTCACCGGGGCCTGCGGTCGGTACAGGTGGAGGCGCACCGGGGGCGGCAACGTTGATCAGCAGATTGCCGACGCTTCCCACCGTGTTTCTTTGCTGCTCACTGGCGCGGACGACGATTTCTATCTGCTTATCATCCTCTCGAAAGCGCGAGGCCACATCGCCGCGAATCTTGCTTCGAACGATGTTGGCTACCTGTGCTTCATCCAGGCCAAGACGCGCCAGCTTCTCCCGGTCGAAGCGGACCTGAATCTCCGGATTGCCAAGCTCGGTACTCGTGCGAACGTCGCTCAGGCCGGAGATGCCGCGCATGCGATCGGCCATCAGATCGGCTGTTTTCCGCTGGACGTCGAGGTCGTAGGCGAAGATCTCCACCTCGACGGGTGTCTTGACGCTGAACAACGTGGGCCGCTGGAAGGTGTAAGTAATCTCAGCGCTTCGGGCCAGGCGCTCGCGGATACGTGCAATGGTCTGTGCTTCAACCGTCTTGTCAGCCTTATCGCGCATCACGACATAAAGCTGGCCCACGTTCTCCTCGTGTGACTCGCGGGCAAACTGGTTCTTGTTGCTGCCTCCGACGCTCGAATACACCGATCGAACCTGAGGCCACGCACCTACCTCCTTCTCAAGTTCCTGCATGACCAGGTCCGTATGGTGAAGTGCGCGGCCTTGT
>DASQEG010000303.1:0-3026 GCA_035633775.1 Bryobacteraceae bacterium | reverse complement strand
TGGGAATCGGATCGAATTTATGGTCGTGACAGCGCGCGCAGCCAACCGTCAGCCCGAGCGTCGCCTGCGCTGTTGTGCTGACGAAGTCGTCGAGTTCGTCATACAAATTCTGTTCCTTGTTCTCCTCGGTGTCAGTCACGGCGATCGCGACACGCGGCCCCGCCGCTAAAAATCCTGTTGCGATGACCGCCTCAGGGTTGTCCGGCTCGTACTCATCGCCTGCAACTTGCCAACTCACGAACTTGTCGTACGGCATGTCGCTGTTCAATGCGCGAATCACCCAGTCGCGATATCGATACATCTGAACCTGGTCCGCGTCTCGCTCGTAACCTTCGCTGTCCGCGTACCGGGCCACGTCCAGCCAGTGCCGTCCCCAGCGCTCACCATAGTGCGGGCTTGCAAGCAATCGGTCGATCAGCTTCTCATACGCTTGAGCTGAAGGATCCGCAGCGAACTGCTGGATCTCGTCCGGTGATGGCGGGAGCCCGGTCAGATCGAACTGTGCTCGTCGTATCAACTTCTCGCGGCTGGCTTCCGGCTCATATGCGAGCCCTTTACTTTCGAGCACCGATAGGACAAAGCGGTCAATCGGATTCGCTGCGTGTACGTTCGTAACGGGCGGGACAACTCGCGCCAGCGGACGGAAGGCCCAGTGCTGACGATCACGGTCCAGCACGACCATTTCGCGCTTTTTCCACGTCTGCTCCGCCGCGGCACCGGCGGTATCCGGCCACGGAGCACCGCCGTCGATCCAGGTTCGAATCGCTTCGATCGTCTCGGGCGCGAGGGGCTTGGCACCCAGCGGCATGCGGCGGTTCTTCTCGGCCGACGTAAGTCTCCGGAACAGCTCGCTGTCGGAACTCTTGCCAGGAACAATCGCCCGCTGAGCCGAATCTCCGGGCCCGAATGCCGATGCCTTCAGGTCCAGGCGAAGGCCTCCCATAGCGCGTTCCGCGGCGTGACAGCCGTAGCAGTTGCCGGCCAGAACGGCCTTCACGTCGGCTGGTTGAGCCGACGCGTGGGTCGCGCAGCAGAGGGCGGAAAACAGCAGACACACGTGTGGCCTGGTCGTCACGATTCAGAGATGATTATAAGCGGTTTTGACGGCCTGAATCGGCGCGTGGGCACCAGGCCGCAGCCTGGCGAAAGCAGGCGACGTAACGCCGCCTGCCCGCAGGTGACTTCCTAAAAAAGGAAGCGGAGACCGACCTGCATGGTCCGGTTCCCGCTTCGATTGATGATGCGATTGAAGTCGCTGTTGTTAAGGTTCAGCACGGGGTCGTTGAGGTTTGCGTGGTTCAGAACGTTGTACGCTTCGAGGCGAGCCTGGATGTACCGAGTTTCATCGAAGCGAAAGTTCTTCATCACGCTCAGGTCGGTGTTCCACGCACCCGGACCCCGCAGAGCATTGCGGCCGAGCACGCCGATGGTGCCCAGCGGCGCAGGCGTAAACACTTCAGGATTGGCAATCCAGCGTGCGGAACGCTCATCTGAGCTGCCGCCCGCGTACTGAACAGGACCGGAGACATTCGGGCGATCGTCCCCGGCGCCATCCAGATTGCGGTCCTGCCCCGCTGTCAGGTTGATTGCATTGCCGCTCCGAACGTAAACGTTACCCGCGACCTGCCAGTTCCCGGCGATGCGCGCAAGCAGCGAGTTGGCTCCACGCAGCAGCGGGACATCGTACACGTAGAAGGCACGGAACGTGTGCTTCGCGCCGACCGGAGCCTTGTCCAGATCGGCCGCCGTTGGATACGTCGCCTGAATGTTGCCGTTGCCCGTGGGGTCGTTGCCGACGATGTCGAAAGCACTGGCCCAGACATAGGTAAAACGCGATGTCAGACCTTTGAACAAGCGAGTATCCGCAGTCATCTGAAGCGCGTCGTACCAACTTCGAGCGCGGGAGTGAATGATGCTCACATGGCCGTAGCCCGGGATCGGCCGCCGTGCTTCGATATTGCCAAGCGTTGCGCCTTCGGTGTAGACGGGGTAATTGCCGGGAAGCATCTGCAGCAGGTTGCGCCCTCGGTTACCAACATAGGCGGCTTCGAGCGCCACCTTACCCGCGATGTCCTGACCTACCGACACGTTCCATTGGAAGCTGTACGGCGTGCTGAAGTTCTCGTTGAACCCCACCACATTGACCAGCCGCGGCGGATAAGTGAAGTTGTTGGGATCGGGGTTGAACGGTGTCGGCGGACGCTGGTAGACGACTGTCTGACTGGTGCCCCACGGGTCTCGCAACAGTGCCTCACCGCCCTGAGCGGCCGGGCGCCAGGGGTTACCCTCGGCGTTCCACATGCGGATCTGCATCGGGTTGTAGGCGTAGTAAACACCGAAGCCGCCCCGCACCACAGTCTTACCGCTCCCCGAAACGTCGTAGGCGATGCCGAGTCGCGGAGCCAGGTTGTTCAGGTCACGTTTCGTAAAGCCCGACGGAATGCCTTCGTCACCAAGGAAGGCTAAATGTTCCGGAGCATTGCGGTACTGGCTCGAGCGGTGGCCAAAGAGAAATGCCGAAGCCTTGTCATTGGCCTCCGTTGCCGGTTCGTAGAACTCATACCTCAAGCCTGGCGTGAGCACGAGGCGCGGAGTAACACGCCATTCGTCCTGCAGGAAGAAGAAGTACGCGAGGTTCGAGAGGTTGTAGTCAAGAATGCCATTGACGCTGAAATTCGAGACGCGGCCCATCACATAGTCCGCCATCGCGTAACCGAACACGTTCTGACTGCGGCCGACGGAAGACGCGCGCCCGTCAAAGTTAAAGAACGCAGCGTCGTGATCGTTGAATTGCGCCACCGAGTCTCTCTGGATTTCGCCGCCGAACCGAATATTATGCCGGCCGCGGACGTGGGACACAGTGGACGCGAAGCGAAAGTTGTTTTGATCGAAGAGGCTGAGAAAACCGAGGTGAGCGTTAAAGCTCTGCGAAACCTGAACGCGCGGGATATATTTGCGCGCGCCTTCCTGCGAGTCGGGCCAGATGGCACCGAAATCCGAAAGGTTCTGGCCGATATTCACGTTCG
>DASQEG010000302.1:0-15020 GCA_035633775.1 Bryobacteraceae bacterium | reverse complement strand
AGGCCGGTCTTCTTCAGCAGGAACAGGACAGCGAACGGATCCAGGTCGCCGGTTCGATTATTGTGAGGCAGCCCACTTTGAGGGGACATACCAAAACTGGTATCGACGGCAACTCCGTCTCGAATGGCCGCCATGCTCGAGCTTCCCCCGAGATGACAGGAAATATGGCGGAGGTCCTTCCGCTGGAGAATCTCCTGGGCAGTCTCACTGGCCGCGCGGTGACTGGCACCGTGGAACCCGTACCGCCGGACACCGAACTTTTCCCGCCAATTGAAAGGAATCCCGTAAGTTACGGCTGAGTCTGGGAGCTGATCGAAGAACGCAGTCTCGAGCAGAGCCACCAGAGGCACGCTCGGCAGCGCTGATTGAAAACTGCGCATTGCGGCGATATATGGAGGATTATGAGCAGGAGCGTGAAAAGCGAAGTCAGAAAGCGCCTGCAGAACGCCGTCATCAACCACTCGGGCGCCACTCACCTCGCCGGCGTGAACTGCTTTAAATCCAACGCCATGCAACGCTACCGAGCCAAGTTCTAATCGACAGGTACTAATCGCGGTGTCGTAGTCTGGGCAGTCCGAGCCGGCTTGGCCGATGCGCTCTATGCGTCCTCGCGCGGCGGGCGTGCCGTCCTGAAACAGCTGATATTTGAACGAAGTACTGCCGATGTTGGCGACCAGTATGTTCATGGCTGACAGCTGCTGCCAGCGTGACACAGGAACACTGCAGCGGTCAAGCAGAATCCTTCACAATCGTGCAACTAGAGTACTAGGAAAAAACTTCTGCTCGTCATACGATTCCTCTTGCTTTTCCCGAATTCCATATACTAAACTTGGAATCAAGCCGGGGAGGCAACTCCCACCAAAGCGAGACTAACCTCATAGAAAAGACCCCTGAAGCAACCCTCCCCGGCGCCCGCAAGGGTCTTTGAGGTGCTTCCCCCGACCGACTGACCGCGCTTCCCTGCTCCGTTCCCCTACCATAGGAACAGCGCTCCAATGAACACAGCACTATTCGATTCCGGGGACGCGTCGCTGCTCGACGTACGTTCTTCCGCGCCCGGCCCTCAAGGTTCGCTTCCCATTACGGCAGACATGTTGTTGCACCGGCCCTCGGGCGACCTGTTCGGTCTGACCCAGAACGCCGGGATGGGATGGGATCCGGCAAAGCTTGGTGGGCCTGAGGTGCTGATCCTGAGCACTCACGGCGGCATTCGCCGGCCCGACGGAACGGCAGTCGCGCTGGGCTATCACACGGGTCACTGGGAAGTAGGCCTCCTCGCTGAGGCGGCGGCTACGGAATTGAAGCAGTACGGCGCCGTTCCTTTCGCTGGCGCCTGCACTGACCCATGTGATGGGCGCAGTCAGGGCACGACAGGCATGTTCGACAGCCTTCCGTACCGCAACGACGCTTCTACGGTTTTCCGGAGGCTAATCCGCTCGCTACCCACCCGGAAGGCGGTGATTGGCGTCGCGACGTGCGACAAGGGGCTGCCCGCGATGCTGATGGCGCTGGCCGCAACACACAGCCTCCCGACGGTGCTGGTGCCTGGTGGCGTAACCCTCAGCCCTGAACAGGGCGAGGACGCAGGGCACGTTCAGAGCATCGGGGCTCGGTTCTCCCACGGCCAGATCACGTTGCAGGACGCCGCCGACATGGGCTGCCGGGCGTGTGCAAGCCCGGGTGGGGGCTGCCAGTTCCTCGGCACCGCTGCCACATCGCAGGTGGTCGCCGAGGCACTCGGGTTGACGCTGCCGCACGCAGCTCTGGCGCCCTCGGGCCACCCGATCTGGCTGGATGCAGCGAAGCGGAGCGCCCGCGCGGCAATGGCCATGGTCAGCTCCGGGCGGAGCACAAAGGACATTCTCACCCCCGGCGCGCTACGCAATGCAATGGTCATTCATGCGGCGTTCGGCGGCTCCACGAACCTGCTCCTGCACTTGACGGCCATCGCCTACATGGCCGGCCTGGATCGCCCAACCGTGAAGGAGTGGGCGGAAGTGAATCGCCTCGTGCCGAGACTGGTGGATGCACTGCCGAACGGTCCCAGGAACCACCCGACCGTGCAGGTCTTCCAGGCCGGAGCAGTCCCGGAGGTCATGCTTCACTTGCGCCGAGCCGGCCTCCTCGACACAAGCGCTTTGACTGTGACGGGTGAACCGCTTGGTACGGCGCTGGACTGGTGGGAAGCGAGCGAACGCCGGTCTGTCCTGCAGAGGCGCCTTGCCGAACGCGACCGGGTTGAGGCGACGGACGTCATTATGTCTCCCGACCAGGCGCGGGCGCGCGGGCTGACCTCGACCGTTTGCTTCCCCGTCGGGAATCTGGCGCCGGAGGGCTCGGTGATCAAGGCCACCTCCATCGACCCGTCGGTCGTTGATGCTGACGGCGTGTACCGCAAGCGCGGCCCGGCGCGAATCTTCACGACCGAACCGGCCGCCATAGCCGCCATCAAAGAGGGCCGGATCAAGGCGGGCGACATCCTGGTGCTGATCTGCCGCGGGCCTATGGGCTCGGGGATGGAGGAGACCTACCAGCTGACCTCGGCGCTCAAGTACCTGCCCTTCGGGAAGCACGTTGCAGTTCTCACTGACGCCCGGTTCAGCGGTGTATCGACTGGCGCCTGCGTTGGCCATGTCTCGCCTGAAGCGCTTGCGGGCGGGCCTTGCGGCAAGCTCATCGACGGCGATGTCGTCGAGATCATCGTAGATCGCCGCACGCTCGACGGGACCGTCAACGTTGTCGGACACGGTACCGAGATGTGGGGAGCCGCGGAGGGAACGCGCATATTGAACGGCAGAGCGCCGCGGCCGGATCTCGCAGCTGACACTGATCTTCCTGCGGACACAAGGTTGTGGGCCGCCTTGCAGGACGTCAGCGGTGGCGCATGGGGCGGCGCGGTGTACGACGTTGAAGCTATCCTGCGGGTGCTCGAAGCGGGCAAGCAGGCTTTGGCTGCCGCGTCAGTTGTCGGCGAAGCGAAGCCTGTTACGGTGGGTTAGAAGAAGCTTCGCTCGGAGTACCAGAAGCACCGTACACCACCAGCACGGTGGTGAGTCAAACACTTCAATCAGTTGAAATTAACATTGAAGTCCACTTTAGGCAGTGGTACACTGTGGCTTCAGGAGCAAGAGCATGATTGTATCCATGAGGCCGCACGCCACCCGCGATCAGATCGAAGCTGTATGCGAGCGGGTTCGTGACTTCAATTACAAGATTCACACAATCGAGGGAGAAGAGCGAGTGGTGATCGGAATCGTGGGCATCGGCGACGTCACCGCATGCCTCGAGTCCATCGAAGCGCTACCCGGTGTCGAGAAGGCGGTTCGTATTTCCGCTCCGTACAAGTTTGTCAGCCGCGAGTTTCGCACCTCGCGCACGCAGGTCGAAGTGCGCGGCCATCACATCGGCGGGGACGAGTTCATCGTCATGGCCGGTCCGTGCTCAGTGGAGAGCGAGAAGCAGATCATGGAGTCGGCCGAGTCGGTTGCTGCGGCCGGTGCTCACCTGCTTCGTGGCGGTGCATTCAAACCGCGGACCTCGCCCTACGATTTTCAGGGTCTGGAAGAAGACGGGTTGAGACTTTTGCGCAAGGCGCGTGAAGCCACCGGACTGGCAATCGTCACCGAGGTGATGAGCGATCGGGACGTCGACCTGGTTGCCGAGTACGCCGACGTGTTGCAAATAGGCGCCCGCAACATGCAGAACTTCGCCCTGCTGAAGACTCTTGGTCGCTGCGGCCGGCCGGTGCTGCTGAAGCGCGGCCTCAGCTCCACCATCAAGGAGCTTCTGATGTCGGCTGAGTACATCACTGCGCATGGCAACCCGGACATCATCCTTTGCGAACGCGGTATCCGCACCTTCGAAACGGCGACTCGCAACACCTGCGACATCTCCGCCGTCGCCGTTCTGAATGAGCTGACGCACCTGCCCGTCATCGTCGATCCGAGCCATGCCGCCGGAAAGCGCAGCCTCGTTCCCGCACTTTCGAAAGCCGCTGTTGCCATCGGTGCTGACGGCATCATCGTTGAAGCACACCCCTGCCCGGCCAAAGCCGTCAGCGATGGTGCACAGTCGCTCGACCTGCAGGGATTTTCAACAATGATGAGCGACCTGAAGCCCTGGGTCGAGATCTGGCGCCGCGAGCGCACGCGTGAAGCTGCCGCCGCCGTGTAGTACGGTGGGGCTGTGATCCCTACCCCTACCCGTGTTCGCGGGCGGCTGCTGATCGCAGCGTTGCTCATCATCGCGGCAGCAGGTGTCGTCGTTGGAATCTGGCTTACCCGCTCATCGCAGCTCAACGCTGCTTCGATGTCCGCTTACTTCCCTGAGCGCACCGCTACCGTTCTCTACCTGGACGTAAACGCCTTACGTGCGTCAGGTGTACTCGAAAAGCTCGTCGGATCGACAGTCGGCGAGGAGGCTGAGTACCGTGACTTTGTTCGGGGCACCGGGTTCGACTACAAGAACGACCTCCATCAGGTAATGCTGAACAGCGCGGGAGGCATCCACTATTTCCTGCTCCAGGGCCGCTTCGACTGGGACAAGCTGCGCAGCTGGGCTCAATCGCAGGGCGGAGCGTGCACCGATGACGGCTGCTCGATGAAAGCCAGCACACCGGACCGCGTGGTGTCCTTCCGGCGATTGCAGAAGAACCTGATGGCAATGGCGACGGCGCGTGACGCCTCGGGAGCCGCAGCCGTGGAGCGGCGCAGAACGACGGAGGGCGTGGCTGTTCCTTCCGCGCCTCTCTGGTTTATGGTTCCGTCGGAGGCTATGCGCAATGTGTCGTCGTACCCGGCCGGTACGCGCCTGTTTGCGAAAGCTCTCGAGTCCGCTGATCGTGCCCTGTTCACCCTCGGTCCGCAGGGCGAGCAGTTCGAGCTCAAGCTCGACGTCACCTGCCACTCGCAGGAGGAAGCAGCGATCCTCAAGGCGCAGCTTGAAGGTGTCACAAGCCTGCTGCACAAGCTGATCACACGTGAGCAACAGAAGCCGAATCCCGGCGATCTCAGCGGCGTGTTGACGTCCGGCAGCTTCAACCGGGAAGGCGCCCACGTGCTCGGGCGGTGGACGATCAGTAAGTCCGTGATCGATTCACTCGGCTCCTGACCGCGTAGCCGGACCATCGATCACGTGAATTATGCCGTTGCGGCAAATGACGTCGCGGCGCACAATTCGAGCTTCGCCGAAACGGCTGCCCTTGCTGTCGTACTGAACGGGGACCGAGTCGCCATCCACCGTCTTCAGCTGCGACGTTGTACGCAGATCAGCTTCGAGCTGACGCCCCCGCACTATGTGCTTGGCTACCGTAGCCCGCAGGAGGTCGCCTGAGATCCCAGCGATCATCTCATCCAGAGGCGCGAACAAGGTACGAAATCCGTCGGCTCGCAGTTCGGTCTCCATTCCCGCCTCACGGACCGCCGTGACAAACCTGCTAATCTCACCCATTCGCGAGGCCGTCTCGAGAATGTCTCCCGTCTGCAGGTTCTCGGCGCGATCCGTCCCCTGATTTGAGGTGGTCTGGTCCTGGAAACTCATCTTGGCTCTCCTGTCACCCTGGATGCAGGCCGAAGGATAGAGTTTCGGGTTTCGTCGCGGTCCGATAGACTAAAGGCCACCCGACATGAAGCGCCGACTCGTTTTCCCGCTGCTTGTGGCCGGAGCGGCTGGTTTTACCGGCGCAGCTCAGCCACGCGTGCTGGTCTACACACGCAACCATGTGACCAATGGGAAGGGCTACGTCCACGAGAACATCGCGACCAGCGTTCAAACAATTCGTGATCTCGGCAGTGAAGGCGGCTTCAGCGTCGAGCACTCGGAAGATCCCTCAATATTCTCCGATGACAGACTTAAGAACTACGCCGCCATCGTGTTCTCGAACAGCAACAACGAAGCATTCGAGACCGATGCGCAGCGCGAAGCATTTCAGCGGTTCGTTCGTGGCGGTGGGGGGCTCGTGGGCATCCACTCGGCGACCGGGTCCGAACGCAAGTGGCCGTGGTTCTGGTCGGTGATGGGTGGCAGGTTCGTGCGTCATCCAAAGATCCAGAAGTTCACGGTCAGGGTTGCCGATCCGGGCCATCCCGCAACGCGCGGCCTTCCGTCAACCTTCGAATGGGAGGACGAGTGTTACTACACCGAAAATCACAGTCCGGCCCTGAAGCCGCTGCTCGTAACCGATCCGGCGAAGCTTGAAGACCCTAAGAAGGCCGAGTACCCGGGCGACCGGTTCGGCGACGCGCTACCGATCGCCTGGTACCAGACACAGGAAGGCGGGAGGCAGTTCTACACCGCGCTGGGTCACAAAAAAGAGCACTACGCCGACCCTCTGCTTCGAAAGCAGATACTGGGCGGCATTCTCTGGGTGATAGGCAGAGATAAGTAGCACGACGCAGGAACTCGCGGGCGCAAGGGCGTTTCCGTAAGCCAACACACAACAAGCACTTGCGCACACCTGTTCGAAAATTCACACCTCGACAAGTTAAGGGCAGTGAAATCTGATCACACCTGACGACTTCTCGTCATCAGAATGGTGGTACAGTGTTAGGCCAGCAGTAGCGAGAAATGCGAGTCCTCATACTAACCACCATCCTGGCTTGCGCCGCTCTGGCGCAATCGACGTCTGCAACAGAAACAGCAAAAGCGCGACTTCTCGAGAAGGAAGGCGACGGTGCCGGTGCCCGCGAAACGCTGGCTCGAGCAGCGTCGGTCGATGCTGACGCGCATGCTGCGTACGCAGAGTTCCTCGACCGGCACCGTGATCCCGCCGCACGGCAGGAATACGAAAAGCTCCTCGGAAAACTGAACGGCGCTCGAGCCAACGCGGTTGCACGACGCCTGGTCATTCTTGACCTCGTCGCGGGGGACCGCCCGGCCGCGCTCCGCCACTACGAAGCGTACAAGAGCAGCGGTGGCGGCGATCTGACGCCATCAGTGCTCCAGCCGTCGCGTACGGCGGAAGCCAAACCGTCGGTGATTAACATCCCCGGCCCGCTGCGTTCGTTTGCGCGGATGGCAGCTCTGTCGCCTGACCTGCGCCCTGAAGATGTGTTGGCTGCACTCGCGCGGAACGTAGTGACGAACGGCTTCCAGGCGTCCGCCAGCGCTGAGGCTCTGGAACCGACCGAGTATCTGAAGCTGGTCGTTCGCTATCTGTCACAGGCACGCGAACTGGAGAAGCTCAGCGCCGCGAACCAGAACGTCCTGAAGATCGAAACGTGTGAAAGCCCGCAGACGGCTGACCTGCTGCGCATTCTCGGTTACCGCATGCGCGGCGGGTGCGGTAGCGATGTCGTGCTGGAGACCGTGAACGCAACTCGCGCGTTCCTGACCATCGACTCGGGGTTCCCGCTGGCACAGCTGGAACAGGCACTGCGGACCAATCGTCCGTTCGTCTATGATTTCTCGCCGACGCAGGCGCCGGTGCTGTACAACTCCGAGTTCTGGATGTCCGCGGTAGAAAAGCCGCAGGGCGAGTTCATTGACGTTTTCCTGTCCGATCCGTCAGTCTGCCGTCTGTATCTGGGCCTGTCGAAGCTCGACAGCACCACCGCAGACGCCCTTCGTAAAAGCATGCCCCCAGTGCGCATGAAAGCATTTGCGCACGTGCTGGACTTCTACGGCGGAATGTTCGAGATCCGCGACGGCGTTGCTGTTGTCCCGGGCGGTGAGCGCGCCTGGCCCGTGTGGAACGATCTGACCGGTAAGAATCCGAAAGACGGAGTAGGTTTCTTTGAGCGCCTGCTGACTCGCGACGATGGCTGGGTCGCCAGCTACTTCGATGCTATTGCACGACTGAACGGTCCGGTGCAGGACTATCTGCTGGACCCCAGGCGCATTCAGCGTTTCTATACCGCCATGCGCGGCCGCATCACCAGCCCGGGTCCTGCCCGTCCGGTGTTCCGCGCCAGCACCGACCTCATGCTGCTTACGCAGCGGCTGCGGATCGAGAACGGTAGACCGCATGTGCCCGGCGGACTGGATGTCTGGCGCAACCTGTTCATCAACCATCCGCATGGCAAGTACGACGGCAAACTGACGAAGCTCGCAAACGGATGGAAGGAGCCGGATGACCTGGTTGAGGCGCTCTTCGCCTTGTGCCGCAAGGCAGTCGAGAACGAGCCGCTGAAGATCTACCTGGCGCTCTCGGATCTGAATCGATTCCGGATGCAGCCGCTGGAATCAGCCACGGTGGATCGCCTCGCGCGCGAGTGGCGGACTATAGGTGCGCAGTACTCGATTTTCAGCGAAGCACCCCAGCTGAGCGACAAGTCGATTCTGCTGTACGTCGACCTGGCGAAAGGCGTGAACGGCATCGGCGATATGCTGCTGCGCGCGGACACGGCTGGCACTGCTCAGGCGCTCACAGGGCTGTACCAGATCTTCATCCGCCAGGGATCCCTACCCGCCGCGCAGGCGGACGATACGTTCGCCGCCCTGTTAAGCCCGTTCGCAAAGATCCGAAATCATCGGGAGCTGTTCGACGCGGGCCGGTCTGGCGTAAACACATTGCTGAAGGCCACGGGAATCGCACCGGACGCTTCTCCGCAGGATCGAATGGTCGACCTGCTGGCGGGAACCGGATCTCATCCGGATGCCGATTCGCATCGGTCCGTGGTTGAGGGCATGATCCGCGTGGTCGAAGCTCAGCGGCTTGTCTCGTTGAACTCGATCTTCCAGATGGCCGACAACCTCGAGAGCCTGACACGGGGTGAGCGCCTGAACACCGCTTTGGTGCAGAAGCTCGCTTCGCGGATCGCAGAAATTCAGCTGCCCCGAGCCTCACTGTCGAGCGTGGAGCGCAACACACTCGCCTTCGGCTACTGGACCGAAAAGCATGTGGAGCAGCAGCGGAAAACCAACCTCCGGGCCGCGATCGACAAGGCCGCGAAGGATCCCGAGAAGCTCCGCGATGTGCGCGGCCAACTCGCGCCGTTTCTGCGTGACACGCTGGTTGGGTTCAACTATGCCCACTATGCTCCGCCGGGAGCTCAGATCCTGCAAACGAACCCACTCTTCGTTCGCTCGCATGACTTCCTGGGTATGCAGGGCACACCGCAAACATGGAAACAAACCGAGGTGCTTGGCAGCGGATGGCCGTCGAGCGCTGGCGGCCGTCTCGTCGGCTCACTCAGTGGACTGCCGTACGCGCTGGCCGAAGCCGAGCAGAACTTCCTGATCCCCTCGCGCGAGCAGGCCCTGATCTGGGGCGATCTGGTCCCGCAGATGATTTTGATGGCGAAGGTGCCGAGATGGTGGAACGTGACCCCGGCGCAGACGCAGTGGATATCGCTGCATCTGAATCATGCAGAGACGCTCGTCGCAGAAGCCTCGTTCAACGTGGAGCGCCGCCGCGAGTTCCTGGCCTTGCTCAGCCGTCATGCTCCGCCGGCACGCGTCCGCAAAGTATCGGACCTGCTGGAAACCGGCATGGTGCCCGAGGCCGTAGAAACCGTCACGCCGTCAGAGATGTACATGGTGGCGGCCGACTGGTTGCAGCGGCATCCCCAGGACTCAAGCCTCAGCGGCACCGCTATCCGGCAACTGGCCACAGAGGCTGCTGATCAGGTGAAGGCTGCGGCCATCTCACGTGCGTTCGGAACGCCGAAGCCGACGCTCACGGGTTCTTACATGCCCGAGTTGCTGAGCATCCGCACGTTCCCGACGCTGATGGGGTACTCAAGCCGTATCATGGCAGAAAGCTGGGAATCGAATCTGCTGTATTACGCTGCTCTGGCCCATGACGTCTACCTGCCGCCCTCGCACTTGAACGTGGTAGTTCCCGAGTGGACCCAGCAGACGGTGGAACGAATCTTCGCTACGCATCTCGAGGACTGGCCGGCATTGCTGCGCTCCCTGCGCATGCTGGGTGACGACGTCCGCACACGTGCACGAAAGCAGGCGCTCGCGGCCGAGCAGAAGGCTTCATTGCAGTAGCGAGCAGGATATTCAGGAGGAAGCGTGAAGAGCGTTCGTACGAAGCTTGCGCTGGCGCTGACGGTTGCGGTTGCCGGCGCGGGATTTTATGCCCTGGCACAAGACCGGCCGGTGTTCCGGGTAAAGGTCGACATGGTGGTGCTCGGCTTCACCGTCACCGACAGCAAAGGCCGTTATGTGAATGGTCTGAAGCCGAAGGATTTCCGGGTCCTTGAAGACGGCATTGTGCAGAAGATCTCGACCTTTGCCGAAGGCAACCGGCCTCCGGTAAATGTCCTCGAAGATGGCCGGACGGAGCCCATCGTAATTACGAAAGGCCCGAACGGCGAAGAACGATCCGATGCGTTTGTCGGTACAAACGTGTTCGTGCTGTTTGACACCAGCAACTACATGTACCGCGGCTTCGTTTACGCTTCGGACGCGATTGCGGACTTCATTCGTGGCCTCGACCGTGCAGACTCCGTGGCCGTGTATACGTACAGCCGTAATCTGTCACGCGCTGCAACGCTCTCCCGGGATCGCGGCGATGCCATCGGCGGATTGCGCAAGGCCGTGGCGGGCGACGATTCCGCACTTTACAATGCACTCCTGCTGACTCTTCGGGATGCGGCAAAAGTACCCGGGCGCAAGGTAGTCATTGTCTTCTCCAACGGACCGGACAATGCCAGCATGGTGGCACCCGATGATGTTCGCGCCGTTGCTGAAGATGAGGGTATTCCGATCTATGTCATCTCGACCAACGAAGTAAATCGCGACCCGATCTCAAGCGGCGTGTTCAAACGCATCTCACAGCGCACGGGCGGGAAGTCATACTTTGCGAAGACATGGCAGAAGCAGGTGGAGGCCTTCGAGAGCATCCGCGAGGATTTGGGTAACTCCTATACTGTCACTTACTATCCGCAAAGCAACCCGAACGAGGGTTTCCGGAAGATCAGTGTCGAAGTTACGTCTGACGCGGGCAAGAAGTATCGCGTGCAGTGTCGTCCGGGGTACCGGCCGCGCGGCGGCTTCTGACGATCCGGGGGATACAATGAGATTTCCCACGATCTCATGCGTACCCCCCTGATGGCCGGTAACTGGAAGATGTACAAGACGGCTTCGGAGACCACTGCGTTCTTCGAAGCCTTCAACCCTCTCGTGGCCAATGTCGCTGACCGCGACATCGTCATCTGCCCCACCTTCGTTAACCTGCCCGCTGCCGTCGCCGCGACGCAGGGAACCCGCATCGGCATCGGCGGACAAAACCTCTACTGGACCAAAGAAGGCGCGTTCACCGGTGAGATATCCGGCCCCATGCTCAAGGCTGCGGGCGCGCAGTGGGTGCTTATCGGACACAGCGAACGCCGCCAGTATTTCGGCGAGACTGACGAGACGGTGTTGAAACGTACTTTGGCCGCGCTTGAAGCGGGGTTGAAGCCTATTGTATGCGTCGGTGAGAAGTTGGAGGATCGGGAAGCAGGCAGGACGAACGATGTACTGGCGGGGCAGTTCAGCGGAGGCATTGCCGGACTTACACCCGAGCAGTTTGCGCAAATCGTAATCGCCTACGAGCCCGTGTGGGCGATCGGCACTGGGAAGACCGCAACTCCGGAAATCGCTCAGGACGCCCACAAGGCTATTCGTGGACTGGTTCAGTCGAAGTTCGGCGACTCGGCAGCGGCCGCTGCGCGCATCCTCTACGGTGGCAGCGTGAAACCCGACAACACCGCGACGCTGATGGCACAGGAAGACATCGACGGCGTGCTTGTCGGCGGAGCGAGTCTGGAACCGAAGTCCTTCGGGTCTATCGCCGCCTTTTAGCTTTAGCGGGCGAAGGCGAAGGTGCGGCCTGAACTCCCAGCCGCGCCTTCATTTTTGCTGCGGCTGCATGCAGCTCCGCTTGTGACAACGGCTTCGGACTGGCGTAATGCACGCTGGTCAGGATCTGAGTGCCCGGCTTGAGCTTCGTCCACAGAGTGTTCACCTGCATCTGGGGCCAGATGATGTTACTCCGCCCCGTCTCTGCAGGGCCGAAATCCGGCGCTGCCCCGATTCCGGACCAGCCCGCCGCGATCCACGCGCCTACCAGCATTCCGGACCGCCGATTTCGAACGAGGCTGAACGTCTCGGTTGCAGTGTGATCCGCGTCAGCGTGCGACGCCAGGCCAAGCGCCGAGCCGCCTTCAGCAAGCTCCATGGCCGGATCCACATCCTGCGGGACCACCAGTCGATGCACCCGGCCTTCCATCTCGCCGTCCGTTGTTAACGTCGTCCGGACCTGCACCTTAAGCCCGCCGTATTCGATCGAGTAAGCCAGCTCAACGCCGTCCGCCGTGACGCGCGCGGTCTGCACAGGCCCACGACCTGCCGAGTGCCTGCGTCTCGAATTTCGCAGTACCAGCGCGTTGTCCCACGGACAAACATCGGGTCGCTGAACGATGCAGAACGGAAAGTGCGTCGAGTAGACGAGCTTGTTGTACTTGTCCCGATACTGTGGACCTGTCTTTGTCGATTTCGCCTGCAGCAGCTTCACCTGGCCCGACTGGCGATGCCCAAGCAACAGCAGTCCCGGTGCCGTTAGCGGCTGTGCAAAGCCCGTCCGCTCAACCGGCAGAGGCGACGTGCTCGCGGTCCACAGCGGATCCTCTCGTGGGATCGCGGACAATGCGAAAGCCTGCATGGCCCAGTATGGATGCCCGCCATCGATGTACGATTCCTGAATGTCGAGCGTCCCCTGGCCGGAGTACGTTTCGCGAAGCTTGCCCGCAACGCTGTCCAGTCCATCAAGTCCGGCGTGATACTGCAAGCTACCTCTGACGATGCGAGCAAGAAGTCCCGCATCAAGAGGCCAAAGCTTTTGCATGTAAGCGAGCACCAGCGGCGTGAGCACTGCGAACCGATAAATCAGCGAGCGCCCGTACAGCACATGGGAGCCGTTCGCCCCGAAGAAGAACGGGCTCGATTCCAGCAGCGGCTTCAGCCTTCCCGCGAACGCCTGCGACCAGTCCGGAAACCGAGCTCCCACCATCGCGTTCCAGTACAGGAAGTGGCTGGCAAAAACCCAGTGATTGTAGTAGTCGAACGCGTTATTGGGCTTGTCGTCGTTGTACCAGCCCTCGCCTGTATACATCGCGTCCAGTGCCCTCAGGTCATCGAACATGAAGTTCTGGTCGAAGCTGAATTCTTCGAACCGGTCCTTCAGCGCCATTCTGGCAGCTATGTTTACCGCAGTGAACCAGGCCCAGTTATTGCGCCGCACAGGGTACCGGGTGCAGCTGGCGAGCCACTCATCAAGCCTGCGCCGTTCGACAGTCGTCATCTGCGGGAGCAGTGTGTCCCGCAGCCGCCATGCCGACCACGCTACGAGCGAAGATTCGACCTGCCGCTGGTCTTGCGCGCCGGTGGGGGAAGCACCCCAGTAATCCTCGTGATCAGGGTTGGTGCCGTTGACGATCGCAGAGCCTGTCACGTCCAGCAGGTCGAACTGCTTGCCTTCGACGTGAAGAATCCCGGGCTGCCGCTTTCCGACGATCCATGCAGCCATTGCTGGAAGCATGCGAGTTACACCTGTGACGCTTTTTCCCGACTTCGCAAGAAAGCTCCTGGTCACCGTCGCGGCCGGATGTTCGACAACTGCATAACTCGAGGATGTCTTCGCCGCGTTACGCACGAAACCGCGAGCAACCTCGAGGAACGTGTTGTCGACGATTGCCGCAAGCGAGGCACCGGTTTGTGAATGGACAAGAGCCGAGCCTGCACTGGCGGCGAGGAACTCGCGGCGATCCATGCTCGCCATTATGGCGTACGGCGAATCGCGGAGCTACAATCTCAGGTTGCAGCCGGACCCATCTTCGCCGAGCGCTGTGTCCGCCACCATCGGAGCATCACGACGCGCGCTGGCCGGCTTCTTTGTTTCGGGCGCCCTTCTGTCCACACCAGGTGCCGTGCTGCCGGCCTGGGGCTACCATCTGCGGCCTCACTTCGTCATGGTAGGGCACTACTTTCTTGCGCTTAATACCGGTGTGCTGCTGGGTGCAGTTCTGTCGTTCCCTCTGCTGCGACGGCGAGGAATCAAGGGCCCTCTCACTGGTGCATCGGCCATCGCTTCCGCATCGCTGGTCGTGTTGGCCTTCATGGGCCCGCCAGTGAATGAATGGTGGCGAGTACCGCCGCTGGTCGCGCTCGGTGCTGCAGTCGCGGTCCTGAACACCGGCATCTTTCACGCCCTGTCTCCTGCATACCTCCGGAACCGGGCAGCAACTGTGAATATCGGAGGCGTGCTGTTTGGACTAGGCAGTTTTGTCGCACCTCTGCTGGTCGCCGGGACGTTCAACTTCTATCGGGTTAGCTTGATCTTTCTCGTGCTGGCGGCTCTTCCAGGGGCCTATGCAGTCATCTGCAGCCGGCGCAAGTTTCCCAAACCGGAGGGCCTGGACCGACATGAGCATGATCAGCAAACCAGACCTCAATGGACGATACCCGCGGCTATCCTGCTTGCTGCCCTGCTCTTCTTCCATTTCGGAAATGAGTTCGCGATCGCCGGATGGCTGCCGCTGTTTCTGATCGGAAGGCTCGGCATGAGCCCGGTTAGCGCGATGATTCTTGTCGCTTCGTACTGGCTTGCTCTTACCGCCGGGCGGTTGACGGCGCAGTTACTGCTGCCGGCTGTTTCGCATTCGTGGCTGCTTCTCGGAAGTGCGGTCGCAGCGCTTTTCGGCTGCCTCATCCTGACGTTCACGGACAACCGATTCGGTGCATGGTCGGGAACGCTTCTGGTGGGATTCGGCTTTGCGCCCATTTATCCACTCGTCGTGGAGAAGATTGGAGCGAGGTTCCCCACGTACCACCCGGGCCTCTTCAACGGAATCTTCTCCGCCGGGCTAACAGGAGGGCTCCTTGCGCCTGCAACCCTCGGATATGCAGGGGAGTGGTTCGGGATCCGGGTGGTTATGGCCCTGCCCGCGGCTGGAACCGCCATCGTCGTTGTGCTTGTGCTGGCAATCTGGGCCGAAGCCAAGGTGGCCAGTTGGATGGACGCGAAGCCAAACTGATCTTCGAACAAGTCTCGTGTGTTGTGTTTCACCTATGAGCATGGCAAAATGGCA
>DASQEG010000301.1:0-5924 GCA_035633775.1 Bryobacteraceae bacterium | reverse complement strand
CTTCTCCCGCGTTAGTGCCGCTGCCCGGAGGGACCAGCTCCGGGCAGCGCAAATCTCTTAGGGAGGTAGGTCCGTGGCCAGCACCATCTTCAGCGGTACCAGCAGATTTTCGTCAGACTTCGGAGCGGTGATCGAACGCTCCGTCGGCATCGCCTCACTTTCGCTTAAGCAGATGCAGCAGGCGCGTGATCGATCGAACAGCGAAGTAACGGCACTTTCGAACCTGCAGGAGGAAGTAGCTGCACTGCGCTCAACCTTCTCCGAGATCGAAAGCAGTGTTTCGGGCAATCCCTTCCAGGCTTCCTCCAGCAATACCTCATTCGTCAAGGTCCAGGCTGCAGATGGCGTGTCCGCGGGCTCGTGGCGTTTGAACGTCGTCAGTCTGGGGACGTTCTCCACAGCTATCGGAAAGACTGCAGGCCAACCGGTCACAACCGATCCGAAAGCGAACGGCTGGATAGATGGCAGCGTCACCAAGTTGACTTTGCGTGCTGTCGATCACAACACCAACACTCCGGCGGTGACGGATACGGAGATTGACCTTGCAGGTGCGACCAGTCTTCAGGACGTTGTCAACAAGATCAATGCTGTTGCAGGGACCAGCGTACAGGCGGCAGTCGTTAATGTAAGCCCGACGTCAACACCGAACTACACCATTACGCTACAAAGCGCCAGGCTCGGCAAGGTCGCGCTTCAGCTGAAAACAGGAAGCCCTCCCCCGCTGGATGCTTCCGGTGATCTGCTGACCACAGACGAAAACGACAGTGGCAGCGCACTGCTCGGTACACGGTCGGAATACAAGGTCAACGGAGTGTCGGTCCTCAGTGACAGCCGCACGGTGACGCTCTCTCCGGGCCTCACCGCCGAGCTCGTCAAGGCCGATCCATCTCAGGACGTCACCGTCGACGTGCGGCAGAGTACGGCAGCAACGAAGAAGGCGTTGCGCAGCTTTGTCACGGGATACAACCGAATCATCGGTGAACTCGACAAAATGGCGGGCAGCAATGGCGCCTTAAAGGGCAATTCCATCGTCAGCAGCATTCGAAATCAGCTGCGGACTGCAATCACGCAGGCCTTGCCCGGATCACTGGAGAACCTCGCAAACATCGGCGTCGAGTTCCGCAAGGACGGCACCCTGACTCTGAATGAGACTACGTTTGACAATCAGACGACGGGGAAGTTCGCAGACCTTAAGGCCATGATCGGCACGGTCAACAACGGAGGGCTGGCGAAGGCTCTCAGCTCCGCGGTCGATGCAATCGCCGGTGCGAGTGGCGGAGGATTCCTGAACGATACTGTTACCAGTCTCCGAAAGAGCCTTGAAGCAGAGGACAAGCGCATCGACGCCGAGACCAGCCGGATCGAAAATCTCACCCGCGACCTGCAGGAGCGGCTGGCAAAAGCTGACGCAATGATTGCTCAGCTCGAGCAGCAGGCCAGCTACTTCAATGACATGTTCGAATCGATGCGCGTCAACCAGAGGTCGATGTCATGAGGCATCTGACCATAGCAGCCGACATTCGCCGTCATGTCGCTGAGGAGCAGTACGACGAAGCGCAGGGGCTGCTGTCGGCGTTTGCTCGTGCAGTCACCGAGGAGTGTGTTCATGCCCGCGATGAGGTCGCCTTCGCGTCGGCACGTGAATTTTTGCAGCGGACCGTCGTAGATCTGCGAGCGCGACGGGCGCACCTGAATACCGAACTCTCGGGCCTCCAGCGGTCCAGGCCGTACCTGACGCGGAACGCCGAGGCGTCGCACAGCGTTGACTGTACCGGCTAAAACCCGACGTACTGAACTTCTTCCTCGATCGTGAATCCAAAGCGCGCCCGGACGCGCGCTTTGAGATCGTCGACGACCTCACGGACTTGGTTTGCAGTACCACCACCGGCGTTGTAGATCAGGTTTGCGTGGTAGTCTGCCACATGAATGCCGCCGTTGCGAATGCCCTTGGCTCCCGCCTGTTCCAGAAACCAGGCTGACGGCACTTTGCCTTCGCGAATGACCTTCGGATCGACCTGAACCTGCACCAGTTCCGGGAGCTGGGCGAAGATCACGTTCTTGAAGATGCTCCCTGCGCACTTCATCTCCGGGGGATACTTTGCGTCTCTGATCGCGCGAATCTCGTCAGCCCGCTTCTTTAGTTCCGCTCCGCTGCCATCGGGCAGGTTCAGGCGTGTCTGGAAGATCACCCAACCCTTGTTGTCCTTGAACGTGCTGTCACGATAGCGGAATCGACATTCTTCGTTGCCGATCTCCCGTACGGAGTCGCCGTCGAAGAAGCGCACCATCTCTATGCTGCAGTCGATGGAGCGCCCGTACGCTCCCGCATTGCCGTACACTGCACCGCCCACCCACCCGGGGATTCCCGTCATCGTGTGCAGCCCTGACAACTCGCACTCAATCGTGAAATCGACAAGATCCTGCAGGATCGCTCCAGCATCGGCCCAGACCGTATTAGCTTCAGCGCGTAGATCGCTCGAGACATAGCGCAGGACAACACCGCGGAAACCCTCGTCGGAAACGACAAGATTGGAGCCACCCCCAATTACTTCCAGCGAAACTCCGTACTGACGGACCCGGTGCCATGCCTCCAGAAAAGCGTCTTCCTCCGAGGCATCGGCCAGAATCATTGCCGGTCCGCCCAGACCGAACCTGGTGTAGTTGGACAGGGGTGCCTCACGTTCGACCCGCAGTCCAGGGATCGATTCGAGAGCCAGAGCAATGTTCATGATCGGTGTCTGAGAAGGGGTGGTGGTAGGAACGGGCAGAGTCGAACTGCCGACCTGCCGCTTAGGAGGCGGCCGCTCTATCCATCTGAGCTACGTTCCCGCATCAGCCAGCACTCGTCATTGTACCGTCTGATCCCCCTCCGCTGACAACCCTGCCGCGGCATTCACCGAACCCGATCCGTGGCCGGCCATCGCCGCCTGCGTAACCCCGCAGGACAACCTCGTCGCCATCCTGCAGGTATCCACCGCCCTGCTCCAGCAGACACCCGCGCGCCTCGGGGTCCGGCCCTGACACTGTTCCGCTGGCCAGCAGGTCTCCTGCTCGAAGATTGCAGCCGTTCGATGTGTGGTGGGCTACCATTTGCGCCGGCGTCCAGTACAGATCCCGTACGTGGCTGCGACTCCTGCGCTCGCCGTTTACCCATGCTTCGAGTACGATGTCGAACTGGACTCCTGCGGGCCTCAGATACGGCAGCGTCTCCGGCCGGTCGTCCACCGGCACAGCATAGGGTTCCAGAGCTTCACGAGTGATCACCCACGGCGAAATCGTCGTTGCGAAGCTCTTGCCAAGAAATGGCCCGAGCGGCTGGTACTCCCATCGCTGGATGTCCCGTGCCGACCAGTCGTTCACGAGACAGAAGCCCGCCAGGTGGGACAGCGCCCCGGCAGACTCGACGGGCCTTCCAAGCACGTTGCCGGCACCCACCCACATACCGAGCTCAAGCTCATAGTCAAGGCGCTGGGTCGGTCCGAACTGGCCGGGTCCGAGTTGCCCGGATGGCCTTTTAACCGGCGTTCCCGAGACCACGATGGACGAGGCGCGACCGTGATAGGCGACGGGCAAATGACGATAGTTGGGCAACAGTGGTTCTTCCGGCCGGAACAGCTTGCCTACGTTGGTGGCGTGGTGGATGGATGCATAAAAGTCTGTGTAATCGCCAACCGCGAACGGCAACTCGCAGGAAACTTCCGTCTGCCTGAGGAGTGAGCGTTCCGGCACACGAACAGAAGCATCGTGCCGCAGCGCAGCCGTCAGTGCCGCTCTGTCGAGTGTCAGGCCCGCAGCTTCAAGATCCAGCACAAGATCACCGATGCCGACACCGACCCGGCCGCCGTTGAAGCGGCACCAGGGCAGGTTTGAAAGCGGAAAGTCACTGCCCGGCTGATTCGCCGATGCGATCCAGCTTGCGGTCTGCGACACCATTCAGTGAGTCTTCAGCCACTCGATCAGGGCGGCCGGATCGTCGGTGATGATCGCGTCGACTCCTGCAGCAAGCAGCAATTCCCAGTCTTCAGGGTTGTTTGCCGTCCAGGGGATTATCTGCAACCCTGCCGCATGTGCCTGCTCCACCCGTTCTTTGGAAACCAGCCGGAACTGCGGCGCTACGATCCTGGCGTGAGCTTCCTCTGCGATATCGGCAAAATCCTTCGGCTGACCCTCATACAGAGCTGCCAGTCGAATACCCGGACCGAGCTTCCGCATTGCGTGCAGCGTTCGAAAATCGAACGACTGGAGGATGACTCGCTTCTGGAGGTTCCGCTTTTTCACAGCCTCCAGCAACAGCTTCACGAATTCCTCGGGAGGCGGCGTGTACTCCGGAGCATGCCGGAAGATCTTCGTCTCGATGTTGAAGTCGAATGTGCCCTTGTCTGCGAGGGCGAGGACCTCGTCGAGTGTCGGAATGGTTGCTCCGGGCACGGTTCGCTGTTTGGGGTATGCCGGATGCCGGATCGAACCGCAGTCGTACTGACGAACCTGCTCCAGCGTTAGCTCCCGAATGGGTGGGTTTTCCCTTGGACCTTTGCAAAGTGTGCTGTTGATCACGGGGTCGTGGGTGACCACAAGCACGTTGTCCTTAGTTACCGCGAGGTCCAGTTCAAGAACGTCAGCGCCCGCGGCTATCGCATGTTCAAACGCGGGCAGTGTATTCTCCGGGAATACGGCCCGGGCGCCGCGATGCCCGTGTACCAGTACCTTCCGTGGAGCCGCTTCTAGTACCATAGCCGCCGCAAGGACAATAACAATCAAGACGCGCATGAGGGTGTTCTACCAAGATATAGTGGAAGCGATTCAACAGGTATGAATACCCCGACTCGAAGAACCATCATACGCGGGGCGGCCGCTGTTACGGCGCTGAGTTACGGACGCATCCTGGGCGCCAACGACCGGGTGCGTATGGGCTACATCGGACTGGGCAATCGCGGCGATCAGGTACACGACGCATTCCTCGAGTTTGGGGACTCGCAAACGGTGGCCGTCTGTGACCTCCGCGAGGACTACCTGGATCTGGCGGTTAAAAAATCACGGAACAGTCCAAATCGCTACAAGGACTATCGCAAGCTGCTCGATGACAAGAATGTCGACGCCGTAGTGATCGCGACACCCGACCACTGGCATGCGATCCAGTTCATTGACGCATGCAATGCGGGTAAGGACGTGTACGTAGAGAAGCCGTTCAGCCTGACCGTTGTCGAGGGCAGGCGCATGGTGGAGACGGCGGAACGAACAAAGCGCATCGTGCAGGTAGGGCTGCAGCGCCGCTCGTCAAAGATGCTCCAGGAAGCCGCCGAGTTCGTCCGGTCCGGAGGGATTGGACACGTGACGGTGGCCAAGGGTTATCACCTTCAGAACGAATGGCCGAATGGCATCGGGGCCACTCCCGATACAAATCCTCCCACCGAGCAGGAATGGGATATGTGGCTCGGGCCAGCGCCGAAGATTCCATATAACCCGAACCGAACTTACTATCGCTTTCGGTGGTTTTATAACTACTCCGGAGGACAGGTTACTAACTTTGGCGTTCACTATGTCGATATGCTGCGCTGGTGCCTTGGACAGGATGCGCCGAATGCCGTAACCGCACTAGGCGGGCGTTACGCAGTGAAGGACAATCGGGAAATCCCTGACACGTGCGAGATTCTGTGGGAGTATCCCGGCCCGACCATGGTGGTGTTCTCACAGTACAACGCGAACAACGCTCCGGCGAATCCGCCCGGGCGTGAGATGGAATTGCGCGGGACCATGGGCACAATGTACGTTGACCTGAACGGGTGGGAGGTCGTGCCCCAGCGAACAACGGAGACGCTCGTTCCCGCGCGCATTCCCACCGATCGCGAGCACGAGCGGGCCTACGGTCCGTCAAGGAAGCAGATGATGGAGCCGCGTGCCGTGAAAGGCCGTGTTGACAATCAGGC
>DASQEG010000300.1:0-3007 GCA_035633775.1 Bryobacteraceae bacterium | reverse complement strand
TGCCTTCCCCTGCACGCTGTGCCCAGCCGATCAGCGCCGCGCGCAGGCTTTCCCGGACCTTCTGCTTTTGCTCGTCCAGGATCTGGTGCGGCATCTCCTCCCAGAGAAAGCGGAGGTCGCGCGCCATGGGTACCAGACGCAGGCCGATGCTACGGCCGGGCGAAAGCAGCGTGTGGCGATTGGTCTCCAGCTGCTGCGCGATCGCATCGTGCGTGAGGTAACTCGTCGTAAAAACGTGCGGCACCTCGGTTTCATAGAGGCGTGTAACGCGGCGGCTCTTCGCCAGATGTACTTCGATGAAGCTACGATGGCGACCGTTGAAGCGGGCAAACGGGTTCAGCGCTTTCACCACACCGGCTCCCCGCGTCCAGCGGGATCCCACGCCGCCGGCGAGGGTTACCACCGCTACCTGGCCGTCCCGAAGAGCACGCGTGCCAGTGTCGCCGGCAATTGCATGGAGCAGGGTATTGGGAGGTGCGTCTTCAATGGTTGCGGTGGTCGGCAGACGATTCTGCGCAAGGCCTATACGACCTGAGCGCAGGTCGGAACGAATCCGCTCATGTTGAACACGATCGAATCCATAATCCCGAAGGAGCTCCTCGAGCGACCCGGAAGCCGCAGCTGTGGGCGAAGCGGTCTGATCCGGAAGCAAACGGTCGAACAGATTGCGGACCGCACCTCCGAATTCGGGCGACCGACGGCATGCGTCGGCGAAGCAGTTCAACTCGGCGAGCCTCGATGGTGCAACTGAGCGCGGGTCGCTGCGCAACACCTGCGGCACCACCAGGTCGTAGTAGCCCGCGGGCATGAGGGCAGATTCGCCGCGCAGCAACTCCGCGTGCGTTCCACAAGAGTTGACGGCAAAGTCGTAAACTACCGGTTCCATCGCAAACGGTACGGCGCTCCCCAGCTCCTGCCGTGTCTCGCTCATGATTGTTTGAAGCCGGTCCTGACCCTTCAACCGTAGACGAGGGTCGAAGATGAAGCCCATGCCTCCTCCGGACATACCCCCCAGCATCCAGAAGCCCCAGAACCCGTCGCCGAACTCGCTCCGTACACGACGGATCAGGGTTTCAGTGTAGTGATTCGACGCCCAAGGGATGATGGTCTGGATCGGGCCGAAGAAGTTGCGCTCCGTAGCGGAAGCAACACTGCGCAGATCCCCATTCCGCAATGACGCGAGGATCTCGTCGAGGAAGCCGAGGGCGGCTTTGCGTCCCGCCCATTCGGCCTCGGAACGCAGCAGGTATTTCTCCGTCACCATCTCAAGAATGGGGCCAACATCCTGAGCCATGCCGCCATGAACCAGAACGAGGCTTCTCTCCAGATCGTCGAGAACCGGATATTCTCGGGCATCCAGCACGCGATGTTGCGGCAAGAGGCGTCCGCGGCTTACCCGCCACTCGGGGTCGCCATCCTGCGCTTCAACACCCTGGATGAGCTTCATCGCGGGCCAAACGCCTCCCGAATCCTGCCACCCGCCTCCCGATCCGCCAAGCCATTCGCCGAGAATGGCCCGTGCAGCAACCAGTCGCCGTTCCTCCTCGGTGAGCCCGTTCTCGAGCGATGCGATCTGGCGTGTTGCACGCATACATATGGCGATCAGGCAGGCGAGCAGATTCGTCGAGACGGCAAGGCGCGAGCCCTTCGGAATGTCACGGACGCGGCTCACGATCTCGATACCGCGACCGGCACCGACCAGCCGCTCGAGCAGTTCGGTCAGCGGGCGCGGGCTGCCCTCCATTGCGTGCGGCACGATCCCGGATGCGATAACCGCTGCCTTCAGCAGACCCAGATAATCGCGGGCGAAATCGAAAACCTCAGCGAGCACCGTAATGTCGGCCGACGCCCCGAGATCGACGCTGGTGAGCCGCAGCACGGGTTCGTCGATCACGCGAAGGGAGGCTTCAACGGGGGGCTTGGGCGTGCCGCGGCCCCGGACACTGAGATCGACCGACACGTTCAGGACGCGCGCAGCCTCCGGGCTGTCCATGGCAAGGAAAAAGATGTCGCTCCAGGCGCTGTGCGTCAGGTCCATGCGCACGGGAGTCTGCTCGCGGAGCACGGGATAGAGGCCGGCGCCGCTCTTCGACAGCAGTTCGGGCCGGAAACTCAAGGGGTAGTCTGCCGGATGGCCGATCCGGGACATCCAGCCGTTGCCGCGAACATTCCTGACGCTGGTATGAACCTGTGCCGCCAGCGTCTGGAAGGCCATGCCGTAGTACGCCGCGGCTAAAGCACTCGACCCGGCGGTGCTGGGAGGCTGTCTCAGCAGAACGGCAGCGGCTTCCTCAAACCGGCGCTCCAGCGTGTTCACAGTTGCTTCGAACGGGATGCGGCCGAGGTCGTCTGCGTCCAGGACACGAGGCAGGTGGAAGCGGTGTATCGCGTAAAGAAAGAACTGCGCGCGAACACGCTGGTACAGATTGTCCGAGCGCCTGCGAAACGATTCCAGCGCGCGGCATTCTTCAAGTAACTGCGAGAGCGACGCTCCGCGGCAGACGCTGTCGAGAGATCGATCTCGTCGCGGGTCACGATGTTCGGCGCTGATGATGCCTACCAGCTCACTCATGCGAAGCAGCGGCAAGCGCCGCGACCTCAAGCACGTGGGAAAGGACCTCGGCTCTGTCCTTTCCGTTCAGCGCGACGGCGAGCTGTGCTCGAAACATACCGTACCGCGCACCGACGTCGTATCGGCGTCCCGGTGTCTCGTACGCAAGGTACTGCTCGTTTTGCGCCAGCTGGTGCAGTGCCGGCGTCAGCCCCACTTTCCCGTCAGACGCCGAGATGTGGCGGCCCAGAATGTCCATGAGCGATGGGGTCAGCACATGCAGCCCGAAGAAGCAAAGAAAGTGGCCGGCACGCATTCCAGGCACGACCAGTGTCTGTTCGGCTTCAGTAGGGGTTGGCTTCTCGATTACGCGATCGATTCGGAACAGCGAACCCTCACGGCCGAACCGGCGGCCGCCGACCGTACCGAAGCGCGGCACCAGATGCTCGCGAGTTG
>DASQEG010000299.1:0-10309 GCA_035633775.1 Bryobacteraceae bacterium | reverse complement strand
GGCCTGCTCACTTTTAACAGTTGAAAATAACTGTGTTTCTGATAAGCTCAGCTTATCGTGAAATTTGCTTTTATCGCTTTGCTCTTCGCCGGAGGTCTGTCCGCACAGACGTGTCAGGTCCTGGAACTGCCTGGGACCGGGTCCGTTGATGGCGCATTAAGCGAGTCCGACTGCACTGTAAAGGACTTCGTTCGCGCCGAGACAACCGTTTTCAAAGCAGATGCCTACAAACTGACCGTCCCTGAACGTGGCGTTGTCCGGGTTCGCATGCTGTCCACCGAAGTGGACTCTTTCCTTTATGTTCTGAACCGCAGCGGCGCAGTTCTGGTGCGTGACAACAACAGCGGCGGGGGCAGGAACGCCGAGATCCACATGCAGTTCGCGGCTGGCGATTACACGGTGGTGGCGATGTCCGCCAGCGGCAGCGTCGGACCGTACCAGCTGCAGCTGGACCGGGAACGCGTGCGAAGCTGTACGCCCGCGGCGATACCGGAGTCCGGAATTGATGCTGACCTCACTGAGACCGATTGCCGCGAGCTTGACCTTGCTCTCTTTACCTCGAACAAGGCAGCAGTCGATATCTACAACGTTTCAATCACGCGTTCGAGTGTCCTCACCGTCCGCATGAATTCAACAGCTTTGGATGCGGTTCTCAGCATCCATGATCGTCAGGGGCGACGCATCGCGGCAGATAACAACAGTGGCGGGGGAACAAATGCCCTCCTCACAATCAGCCTCAATCCGGGTGACTACACTTTGCGGGCGAGCAGCGCCCGTGCGACCACCGGCACGTACAACTTGTCGTCGCAAACCTCAGAACGACGCTCGTGTACGGCTGTGCCGTTAACGCCCGATGCTGCCGTCGCCGGCGAACTCACAGCAGCTGACTGCCGGTTCCTTGACTTCCTTGTCCCTGCGGCGCTGGCGCTGAACTCGGACCATTACCGTGTTTCGCTGAAGCAGCGGACGATTGTGCGTTTCTCGATGAAATCGGGCGCGATCGACCCGGGTCTGGTTCTCTTCGATTCCAACTATCAGTACATAGCCGAGAACGACGACATCAGCGATCTCGATTTTGACTCCGAACTCGTCTTAAGTCTCAACGCCGGAGAGTACCATCTGGTCGCCACGGATTTCTACCAGGGGTTGGGCAAATACCAGATTTCAATGAAGCTGGAACCGATCGCAAAATGCGGAGACCTGCGGGTCGATGCACCTGCCACCCTGTCGGGTACGATCGCGCCAGGCAGCTGCCGTGTGATGGATCTGATATCGCCCAGCGATGACACACGAGCGGCTGCGCCCTTCACTATGAAGACCGCGGAGCGTTCGGTGGTTTCCATGAAGACGACTGCGGGCGACAAGCTGGAGCCACGATTCAACATTCTCGACCTGGTTGAAGGATTCTCGTATCTCTCTGGAGGTGAAGCGTCCGACTACACCATGCTGATGCCGGCTGGAACGTGGACAGGGTACGTCGTCGGCAGGACGGGCGGAACAGGTGCATTCACATTCGAGACTACGACCCGGCCTCCTGCACCTTGCGCCTCAGTAGCGATTCAGTTCGACAGCCCGTTGAAAGGCGAGTTCACGTCCAGCGACTGCCTCGTTCGGGAAATCGTGCCCCACTCCACGTCTACCGTCCGAGGTCAGCTCCTGAAGGTGACTGCGACGACGGCAGGCGCCCTAAACCTCAGCGTCGAATCGGCCGGCATCCCCCAAATCGTGATGTTCGATTCCGAGATGAAGATCATCGGGTTCGGCCTCAACGAGGCTCTGGCACCCGTGCTGCGGGCCGAGTGGAATGCGTTTCCGGGCACTTACTACGCGTTGATTCTGCCGCTAAACGGAACCGGCGGCGCCTACACCGCTACTCTGAGCGTGCCTCAGACACCCTCAAGGCCAGTTCAGTAGGCTAAGGTCCCGGAGCGCGGAACTTCTTCCGGGTTGGGCAGGTAGAGCGTACGGCAATGCTCGCAGCGATATATCTCTGCGTCTTTGCCGTACTTCGCTGCCACTTCCTCGCCGAAGAAGTACCAGCGTTTCAGGTGTCCCGCGCAGATCTTATTTTTCGGGTCGCGTTCGTCGCAAGCCCTCATACGCAGCGCGCGCACCTTTACCTTAGTTCCGTCGCTTAGCGTCTCAACCACCGGAGTGCCCGCGGGCACACCCGGGGCGGCTGCTTCTCCGTCGCTCATCTCTCCTAAACTCCTCTTCTCGGATAGGTGAGAATCCTGGCCTCGCCCGGGCACTTAACTGAGCGAGTCTCCGCAGTATGCGCCTATATCCTCTTCTTGCACTATTGCCCGTGATGGTGCTGGCACAGTCGTCTGCTGGCCAGCAAACCTACTCTATCTCGACCTGGGCAGGGCGTACGTGGACCGGCGATGGAAAATCAGCGACCGGCGCGGTTCTTCTGCAGCCGAGGGGAATCGCCATCGCCCCGGACGGCACCATGTACGTCGCCGATGCAGCTGACCATCGCGTCCGCAAGATCACACCGGGGGGCATGGTCAGCACCGTTGCCGGGACCGGCAGCGCCGGCTTCTCGGGCGAGAACGAACCGGCCCTTCGCAGTCCCTTGAACAGCCCCTTCGGCCTGGCGCTGGACGTTCAGGGCAATCTGTACATCGCAGACCTCGATAACGCGCGGGTGCGCAAGCTTGGGCCTGATGGCCGGCTGCTGACGATTGCAGGAGGAGGCGACGAGCGGCCCCAACCTTATACCTCTCTCCGAGGTATCGACGCGAAACTGAACAAGCCGCGAGGCGTGGCAGTCGACTGGTCAGGCAACGTCTATATCGCCGACTTCGGAGCGCACATGATCTACCAGGTAACTCCTGGCGGCATGCTGACCGTCGTCGCGGGGACCGGAGCCAACTCCCACAAAGGGCAGGACGAAATTGTCTCCGCCCTGAACGCGGAACTTTCGGCTCCTTCGGCCCTTGCCATTGACTCGAAGGGTGCGATTTTCATTGCAGACAGCGGCAACGGCATAGTACGGAAGCTTCAGGGCGGCGTGATAGCTCCGCTCCGTGACCCCAGAGGCACTGAGATCACCTTTGGCCTGATCACGGGGATTGCGGTGGATCATGCCGGACGTCTTTACGTGGCCGATGGCGACCAGATCACGCTCGTTCAGCAGTCGGGCGCGTTTGAGAAGCTTGCGGTGACGGGCTACGCTGTTGCGGTAACCGGTAACCTCGATGTCTATACGGCCGCAGACAAGCAGGTGTTTCGGCTGGTCGGGACGCGCTCCGAGGCTGTGGCAGGCACTGCGAAGGGCCCGGGAGCAGGCGACGGCTTCATCAAGGAACAGTGGCGTTTCGCTTCACCGGTCTCGCTGGTGCGGGATATCGGTGGCCACATACTCATCTCGGACCGTCTGAACGGTCGCATTCGAAGGATCTCGCCTTCCGGTGAACTGAGTACGCTAACGACGAAGCTGAAGGATCCGGGAGCGATGGCTCTGGATAAGGAATCGCGGCTCTACGTGGACGGCAACTCGTGCATCAACCGGGTGGACCTCTCCGGACAAGTGACGTGCGTATACGACCGCGCTCGGGGCCGATCCATGGTGGTTACCGGGATGGTGTTCGACAAGACCGGCAATCTGTTCATCGCCGATTCCGCCGGCCTGATCCACCGGTTGACTGCGGAAGGAAGTCTTACGATCGCGGCTGGCGGCGGTCCAAGCCCGGACGACGGTCCGGCGCTACTGGTCCATCTGGCAGCACCCTCCGGTGTCGGGTTCGATGCGGCAGGCAACCTGTGGTTCACCGAAGCCGCTACGGGCCGTCTGCGATATTTGCGGAACGGCCGCATCCACACGGCTCAGAAACGTCCTGAACTGTCGAACCCTTGCGGCTTGCGGTTCGCACCCGACGGGTCGATGTACATTCCCAATTGCGGCAATCACCGCGTCGTGCGCGTCTGGCCTGAGGACGGCAGCTGGCTGCCCGTGGCCGGCTCGGGCCATGCCTCGTTTTCAGGTGACGGCGAGCCCGCATTGTCGGCCGGTCTGAATGCACCCCAGGATGTCCTGCCTATGCCGGATGGAACGGTTCTGATCGCGGATACGGGCAATGACCGCATTCGGCGTTTGACGCCGCTTCCGGCCGAACCCTCGGCCGTCAAGCCCGCGCAGGATCTGCAGTACGGCACCGTCGCGGTCCGTCATGCGGCTACGCTTCGCACCGGGGGTGACGTGGCGCCAGGACAGCTCGTGTACGTGCAAATGGACGGCATTACCCGGGCAAACGGAGTGCAGTTCAGCGGTCAGCCGGGAACCTTGCTCGCCGCCTCCGAGAACCAGTTGACCGTACGTGCGCCAATGTCAATCGTTCCTGGTCCGGTCGAGGTCTGGGTGACCGAAGGGACGTCACCTAAAGCCCGGGCCGCGCTCAACGGCGCCTTTTCTGCACCGGGTATCCTGACAGCGCAGGGCGGCGTCGGTCAGGCGCTGGTGTCAAATGAAAACGGCACCCTAAACGCGCAGCAGAACCCCGCAGCGCGCGGTTCGGTGGTGAGCTTCTACCTCACGGGCGAGGGCGATAATCTGTTGCCGCCCAAGGTCCGGATATCCGGGACCGAGGCGGAGGTTGTCTGGTACGGACGTGCTCCGGACATGGCTGGCGTCTTTCAGATCAACGTCCGAACGCCGGCCGGCTTCGCACCCTCCGGCGTCGTCAGTGTGGAGATGACTGTCAACGGGGTCGCCACACAGCCGGGCGTCACCATGATCAGCCGTTAACGCCTTAGCGGTCGCGCTCGGGCCCACCGTTGCGGGTCTCGCGGGCAAGCCGTGTGCGAGCTGACTCGAGCTTCTTCTGTACCTTGGCCACCTCGGCAGGATCGGCTTCTGAAGCAGGGGCAGCCTTCCATTCCTCAATGGAACGCTGCCAGTGCGCGATCGCGTCCTTCAGGTCACCTTTGGCGAAAAGTACATCACCCAGGTGATCGTGCACGGTCGGATCCTTCGCATAACGCGCGACAGCTCGTCTAAGGTACTCCTCCGCTTTGGGATAGTCGTTCAGCCGATAGTAGACCCAGCCCAAGCTGTCGAGGTAGGCAGGATTTTCAGGATCGAGGTCGACGGCCTTGCGAATCAGGTCAAGCGCATCGTTCAGACGCACATTCCGGTCGGCAAGCATGTAGCCAAGGTAGTTGAGCGCCGAACTGTTCCGAGGATTGGCGGCGATCAGCGTCCGAAACTCGCGTTCGGCCGCGTCGTATTGCTTGCGCTTCTCGTACATTGCGGCGCGCATAAACGCAATGCTCTCCTTGTCGTCTGCATCGACGCTGAGCTTCTCGGCTGCCGCAATCGCCTGGGCCATTTCGTCATACCGCTTCGCCTTCTCGTAGATCTGCGCCAGGGTAACCCAGGTTTCGCGATCGTTCTTTCCGCCGAGCAGCTTCTTCGTCTCAGCGATCGCCTCATCGGTCCTGCCTGCCTCGGCGAGCACAGAAGCACGAACGCCACGGAGAACATGGTCTTCGGGGTACTTCTTCAAGCCCGCGGCAGCCTCTTCGAGCGCACGGTCGTACTGCCGCCCAGCACGAAGAGTATCCACGATTTGAGCGTAGGCCCGTCCGCCGGCCCCGGCGTCCAGGTCCGGGATCTGCCGGAAGGTCTCCACAGCCTTGTCGTACTGGTCCGCTCCCCTGTACATCAGCCCGAGCCGTTCAAGGAGTACCAGACGATTGCCGCGCTCTCCGGCACTGTAGCTGCGCTTTGCTGTTGAGCTCAGCAGGTCCGAAAGTGCCGTAACTGCGTCCTGGGACCGCCCTTCCGCTTCGAGGAGAGCCACATCGTTGTAGCGAACCTCGAGGTTCGACGGGTCAATCTTCAGTGCGCGATCCGAGGCTTCCCGTGCCTTATCGAACTGCCGCTTCTGGCGGTAGATCTGAGAAATGCGGAGCCAGGATTGCCAATCTTTACTGTCCGCCGCCGCGATCTGCTGGTAAATCTCGAGCGCCTTGTCAGTTTCATCGGCAAGCGCCAGGTTCTGTGCATACGCGCGCTTCACTTCAACATTTCCGGGAGCCAGTTCCATGGTGCGGCGAAGCGTCTCGGCGGCAAGGGAGTACTCCCGCATTTGCTCGTACTGGCCGGCAAGGGCGGTGAGCGTGCGCAGCGAAGGACTCTTCTGAGCAACCCTCCGCAGCAGGTCCGATGCTTCCTTTGTGTTTCCCAGGTCAGCGTAAACGATTGCGAGCCCGGTTAGAGCGTCCTCATGTTCCGGGTTCTGAGCGAGGATCTTCTTGTACGCCTTCTCCGCTTCCACCGAGTTGTGTGCGACCTTGTGCAGCCGCCCGAGCATCAGCAGCGAGTCGAAATCCGAAGGCTCGATGGCAGCAATTCGTTCATACTGCTCAATCGCCTTCTTGAGCATCGTCTCGTCTACTTTTCCGGCCTGCGGATCGCCAATGTTCCGGGTGTAGATGCGACCGAGGATCCGGCGCGCTCCCGTGTCGTTCGGGTTGACCTTCAGCGCTTCTTCGGCTTCCGTTGTTGCCTCGCGAAGGCGTCCGGACTGTATGTAGAGGTCCGACAGTTCCTCCGCGAGAAAGCTTGCGGCTGGATCGGCTTTCATGGCAGCGCGGTAGTTCTCGATCGCGCGCGCGAGATAATCGCCCCTGTTCCCATAAGCCCCGGCCAGTTCCGAGTACAAATGACCCAGCGCAAAGTGATAGTACGCTGCCGCCTTGTCGGTCTTATTCTGGTTCTGACTCGGCGCGGGTTGTTGCGCAAAGCAGGAAGGAAGGGCGGCAGCGGCCGCAAGCAGAGCTAAAAACGTCCGGTTTTGCATGGGAAGCGTGCGAGTGACCGCAAAATCCTTTGCCTGAGTATACCGCCGAGAACTGTGTTCGCAGACGGCTACATGTTTTGGATGGCCTTACGGGGCGCGCGTTTCAGTTTTCGGGGAGGGGCTGAAGAGGGAGCGGAGCAGGGCGCGGCCCACTGCCGCTCCGAAGGAGACGACTCTAGAGGGCGGGGGGCATCGGCAGGTTAGCCTTGCCCAGCGCTTTGGAAAGAAGATCGATCGCTTCTGCCTCTCCGATTGCGCGGCAGATTGAGACCTCGGCGATCAACATTCGCCGTGAACAGTCAAGCATCTTCTTCTCACGGAAGCTGAGTGGTTTTTCATTGTGCAGAATTGCGAGAGCCTTGAATACTTCGGCGATATCCAGCAATCCTCCACACCTCATCTTTTCCGAGTTCACCTTGAAGCGAACCTTCCAGTCCGCCGAGAATCGGCACGGCCCTGATGCCAGATAGGTCAGAACACGGGAAACGTCTGCCGTCCTGGTGACCTTCCGCAACCCCACGTCGGTCACGTGAGAGAACGGAACCATCACGGTCATGCTGTTATAGGTAAGCCGCAGCAGATAGAAACGCTCCTGGCTTTCGCCGAAGGTTCGCGTACTAATGTTTTCGATCGTCCCCACACCGTGGTTGGGATAGACGACCTTTTCGCCCACATTAAAGGTCATGCGCGGACCTCATTCCCTGTCGCGAGTATGCCATATACACTCACGAGCAGTTGTCAGTTAAAAGGTGATGAACCTTAACCCGAAGAGTACTGCCACCCTTTACGGGTGTCAAGCCAAATGTTTACGTTGCAAGAATTTGGCCACATACAGCAAACGCTGTATGAATTAAGTTTTGGAGGCCGTCTGACACTCCCAGCCGGTGCGTAAGCCCACAACATTCCTGCTACTTACCAAAAACCATAATAGTCGGGTACGTTTCATGTTAGCTGGAAAATCGGTCACCGTTACACATCGATGGGCATGCAAAAGCTAACCTCGCCAAGGCGCTAGGAGCCAACTTCTGCCATCAGCTTCCGGATGAATGCGTGGTTGCGCTTCATGTCGGGCTCAACCTGCTTCGAAGGGGAATCCGTCTCGAGATTGGCAAATCCCTCGAAACCGATACGGGAGATCGCCCGAAGAACGTCGGGGAACCGGATGGACCCGTCTCCGAGGTATCCAGGGTTGTCTTTAAGGTGGAACTGACAGATGCGCTTTCGTCCAAGCCATTCGATCTCACGTACAGGGTCGAACCCGGCACGGGTTGAGTTGCCAACGTCGTAGTAGGTTTTCACGGCCGCCGAACGTGCGCGGTCCATGATTCGGACGTTGGCCTCCGCTGAGATGGTGTCCTCGAGGCCAAGGATGATCCCTGCGCGTTCGGCCTCCGGCGCAACATTCCGAAGAACGTCCCCGACACGTTCTTGTTCTCCCTGAGCCTCGATTGCACCTTTACCGAAGAAGGGAAGCAGCATGACCCTGGCTCCCAGCTGTTTAGTGATACGCACGCCATCAGACACAAAGCGTTCGCCTAAGGGGTCGCTCTTTAAATAGTGCACATGCAGGACGTCGAGGCACGTGCCTGCCGGCCTGAAGCTGTGTTGCGCGAAGGCCTGCTTATATGCGGCGATCTTCCCTGTGTCATCCAGCGGCAGCTTTCCATCGGAGACCTGTCGTCCGAGGCTTACCTCGACACCTTCGAATCCGATGCGTTTGGCGATCTCCACCGCCTCCACCTTGCCGGTGAGCCGGAGATTCCAGTCGGTAACGCCGAGCCTGAGGCCGCTCAGGCCCCGACCGGCGAGAGCACTCAGTGCAGCAGTCGAAGTGCACAGGGCCGCGAAAGTTCGCCTGTCGATTCTCATGTTGTTTATCAGCACCAATATCGTATCCCGATTGAAGACACGATAAGATTCAGGTACATGGACAAGAGCCAGATCCTCGCTTCCATCATGGAGATCGGTGTCGTTCCGGTCGTTCGCACGTCCTCTGCCGAGTCGGCAATTCGTTCCATCGAAGCTATCCACCGCGGCGGAATTCGTGCGGCGGAAATCACGATGACCGTGCCCGGCGCGATTCGCGCACTCGAGAAGGTTGCTGACCAGTTTGGCGACTCCATCGTGCTGGGGGCAGGAACAGTGCTCGATCCTGAGACAGCAAGGGCCTGCATGCTGGCCGGAGCGCAGTTCTTTGTGACGCCGGCCCTGAACGTCGCGACGATCGAGATGGCCCAGCGCTATTCGCGGCCAATCATGCCCGGAGCCCTGACCCCGACTGAAGTGGTTACGGCGTGGCAGGCCGGTGCTGACGTGGTCAAGGTCTTCCCTGCAAGTGCCGTTGGGGGCGCGAAGTACATCAAAGCTCTCAAAGGTCCGTTCCCGCAGATCGAGATGATCCCGACGGGCGGCGTCAACCTCGAGACCGCTGCAGCTTTTCTGGAAGCCGGCGCCTGCGCGGTCGCTGTCGGCGGAGAGTTGATCGACGCGGCGACGATCAACGCCGGTCGCTACGAGGTGTTCGAGGAACGCGCGAGGCAGTACCTCGACGTCGTTCGGAACACGCGCGCGTCTTTGGCCGCGAAGGCCGCCGCCCGGTAGGACAATTACAGCGAGTGCTCCGAGGAGCAACACGAGTGCTTTCATAGTCGTAACACTATGAGCTCCTTACCGTACGTGGTGCCCCGGCCACCTCTGTTACGGTTCTGTTGCCGTGAACGGCAGGGCACAGCCGCGCACCCGGCACCCAGGATACGATGAAGGCGTGAACGAATCAGACCTGCGCCGTGGCGTGGAGCGCCTCGACCGCGTGCGCAAGGAAATCGGTAAAGTTATCGTTGGTCAGCAGGACGTTGTTGACGGCGTGCTTACGTGTCTGCTTGCTGGCGGGCATGTTCTGCTCGAAGGCGTTCCGGGCCTCGGGAAAACTACACTGCTGCGAACACTCGGCCGCGTGCTGCACCTGCGTTATTCCCGTATTCAGTTCACACCCGACCTAATGCCTGCCGACAT
Source organism: Bryobacteraceae bacterium (assembly GCA_035633775.1). Lineage (GTDB taxonomy): Bacteria > Acidobacteriota > Terriglobia > Bryobacterales > Bryobacteraceae > JAWXCM01. Next base: position 485 of record DASQEG010000299.1, on the reverse strand, counting down.
CGTGGGCAGCATGATTATGGAGAGCGACGAGGTTGGGCACAAACACCTCAAATTTCAGCCAGGTCCCATTTTCGCGAACCTTGTGTTGGCAGACGAGATTAACCGCGCCACCCCGAAGACCCAGTCGGCGCTGCTCGAAGCGATGCAGGAGCGCACCGTAACTAGCGGCACGGCAACGCACACGCTGGAAGCGCCGTTCCTTGTCATGGCCACCCAGAACCCAATTGAGATGGAGGGCACTTATCCGCTGCCCGAAGCCCAACTCGATCGCTTTCTGATGAAAATTCTGGTGAACTATCCATCGCGTGCGGAACTTAGCATTGTCGTGGAACGCACCATTCAGCGCGAAGAAACGTCATTGGATCAGGTGCTCGATCACGCCGGGATCATGGACTTACGGTCGATCTGCCGTCAGGTACTGGTAGCTCAGCACGTCCGCGACTATGCGGTAGATCTGGTTATCGCCACGCAGCCAGGCACCAGCG
>DASQEG010000298.1:0-3757 GCA_035633775.1 Bryobacteraceae bacterium | reverse complement strand
GATGCGTCGGAAACGTGTCCCGGCAACGCTGGAGGCGAGGATGATCGCTCCTGCAAAGATCGCAAATCCCGACAGGAACCGAATAATCACGGAGATCTGATCCACCACCTGCTGCACGCGGTCGAGGATGTCGGCGACGTTGATGACGGTGACCGAGGGAAAGTTGCTGAAGACCTTGCGCTGGAGGGGCCCGATGGCGTCCGATTTCACCCGTGCGCTGGCGTAGTAGACGACCGGTAAGCCGGCCACCGCCTCAGAGTTCATGTGGAACTCCATCATGCCTCGGAGCCGCTGTTGGTCGGTGCGATGGATAGCGGCCACCCTGGTTTCTATCAGCTTGCCCGAGGCGTTCCAGCGCAGTGTGGATCCTATGTTCAGCCTGAGTGCGCGAGCCGCAGATTGCGTAACAGAGATCTGCGGTGCAGGATCGTCCGCAGTCCACCAGCCTCCCTGGACCACATGCGTGCCAGCCGGCTTTGCGGGCTCAGCACTGATGTTTCGCGCCATGCGGTAGCGGCGTGCGGCACCGCCCGCCAGGCCAAGGTCATCGGCCAACACTCCGTTTACAGCTTCCAGACGGCACGAAACTGCGCCCACAAGCTCCAGGCGCCGCTCGATCCCGGATTGCGCCTCGACGAGTTGCATCAGGGGCTCCCGGTCGCTCTCCGATATGTCGATTAAGAAGACGTTCGCCATGTCGGGCGGCGAGCTGCGGCGGATCGCGTCAAGCACGTTTGCCTGCATAAGCCAGACGGTCAGCGTGAACATAACGCCAATGCCGAGAGACGTCAGCACGGCGCGCGATTGACTGCCCGGACGGTGCAGATTGGCGAATGCATGTTTCAGGACGATGGGAAGTCCTGGCGCCCGTGATCCGACCTGACGCAGCGCCGTGGTGAGCAACCACGCCAGGAGCGCCACGGCAAGAAGGCTAACCAGCAGGCCCCCGACGAACGCCGCTCCAACGCGCAGGGCTTCAGCGGGCGGACCGGCTACCAGAGTTGCCGACACCAGGGCAAGTCCGAGACAAACAGCGGCGCCCGTTAGGACGGCCCGGAAGGACTGTCGAAGCCTCGCTCTCCAGTGCGGCCGCGTGTCGGCCATGGCCCGGCGAAAAATCAGCGCGGGCCGGATCTCCCGTACGCCAAGCAGCGCCGGCCAGGTGAACAGGGCTGTGGTCAAAACGCCCAGAGCTAGTCCTTGCAGCGCTACTACAGGCGAAAACACCAGCGCCGGTCGCATTGGCAGCAACTTGCCGAGTAGCTGAGGGAGAGCGGCCTGGACAGCCATTCCGAGAACAACTCCGAGCAGTCCGCCGGCGATACCCAGCACGGCGGTTTGCAGCCCATAGATGGCCAGGACAGAGCCGGAGCTTCCGCCCAGCGACTTCACGATCGCGATGGAATCCATCCTGGTCTGCAGGTGGGCATGCATAGCAGCCGCCACACCGATTGCGCCAATGATCAGAGCGATCAGGCTTATCAGAGACAGGAAGGTCGACGTTCGCGAGATTCCGCGCGAGACATTCGGGTTCATGTCGCGATAGTTGACGATCAAGGCCTCTGGAAACGCTTTCTTCAGCTCTGCTTCCACCCAGGTCACGGGGTGCGAACCGGCCTGGAACAGCAGCCTCTGCGAAGCCCGGCTCCCGAATCCAATGAGCCCGGTTGATGCCAGAGAGTCGCGGGAGATCAGTACGCGCGGGCCAACACTGAAAGCTCCAGACATGCGGTCCGGCTCGGACGTCAGCACGGCATTGATGCGGAACTCCTGACGTCCGAGGCGAAGCATCTGCCCCTGACGGACACCGAGCCGCAGCAGCAAGTCTTCGGAGACGGCCGCTCCGTTTCCCGCCAGTGCCTGCCTCAAGGTCATCGCAGGAGTGAGTTCCACGACTCCATAGAAGGGAAACACGGCGGGATCAACGGCCTTCAAGGTGACTAGCGCAGGATCGCTTGCGCCTGGAGCACCGGCCATCGACACCGTTTCCGTCACCCTGGTATACCGGACTCCTTTGCGGGCAAGAGCGTCAATGGCCGCATTCTGGACCTGGTTTGGCTGGGCGAAGATGCGAACGAAGAGGTCGGATGCGATCAGCGTTCGAGCTTCCCGGAACAGCAGCGACCCAAAAGACTCGCTGAACCCGCGCACCCCTGTCAGGGCTCCCGTCCCGGCTGCCACCGCGAGGATCACGAACAGGAACTTGCGCCAGGATGAGCGGAGGTCGCGAAGAGAAAAACGAAATGCAGACCGGATTGTCATGAGGCGAGCCGGTCCTCGACGACACGTCCATCATGCAACCGGATCGTGCGCTGCGCATGAGCAGCGAGTTCGGCATCATGGGTGACGAGCACCAGCGTGGTGCTCTCCTGCCGGTTCATCTGCAGCAGAAGCTCCAGCACGTGTGCGCCATTGGCGCTGTCCAGATTGCCGGTCGGTTCATCGGCCAGCAGAATGGGAGGACGGACCATAAAGGCGCGTGCCAGCGCCACCCGCTGCTGCTCACCCCCGGATAACTGCACCGGGTAATGATCCATGCGGTCGGCAAGACCGACCTGATCCAGCAGTTCCCGCGCTCGTTTCCGGCCATTGCCGTTTCCTCGCGTCAACTCGTGAGGCAACAGGACATTCTCCTCGGCATTCAGCGTCGGGATGAGCTGATAAGACTGAAAAACGAAGCCCAGCTTGCGGCCGCGAACCACCGCAAGGCGGTCTTCCTTCAAACCTGTGATCTGCTCACCGTCCAGACGGATCGTGCCCGCAGTAGCGTCATCGAGGCCCGCAATCAGTCCGAGCAGCGTGCTCTTACCGCTGCCCGAAGCTCCGGTCAGGGCCACGAACTGCCCTCGGGGAATATGGAGGTCAATACCGCGGAGGATCTCCACCCGATGCGTGCCACTGTCGATAACTTTGGTCAGGCCCGAAACGTCAATCATGTGCCGAATGCGAAACTCTCTACTTGTCATAGTGACGTTTGCCCTGCTCGCCGGGTGCAGGAAAACCGACAGTCCGCCGATAGAAACATCAGGCAGGCAGGACGTACCGGTGCACGCAGCACAAACGAAGGCTCCATCAACAGCAGCGGCACCAGCGCAGGATGCAAGGCCGCGAATCGTCGTACTCGGCGACAGCCTGGCCGAAGGCCTGGGCGTAGCGCGGGAGCAAAGCTATCCGTCCCTGCTGCAGGCAAAGATCGATCGGGAGGGCTACCCGTACCGGGTCGTGAACATGGGAGTCAGCGGCGACACGACAAGCGGCGGTTTGTCACGACTGAATGGTGCTCTCTCGCTGAAGCCGTCAGTGCTGATCATTGAGCTCGGCGGCAACGACGGGCTGCGCGGCGTGCCGGCGGCGATCACACGCGCCAACCTGAAGAAAATGACGATTGCGGCCAAACGCGCCGGCGCGGAAGTCCTGATCGCCGGCATGACGCTGCCGCCCAACTACGGTCCCGACTACATCCGGCGCTTTGAATCTGCGTTTCACGACATAGCTCGAGAACAGAGGGTTCAAATTGTGCCATCGTTGTTCCAGCCGATTATTGAGCAGATCGGGTCGCGGCCGGGCCTGATGCAGCCCGATGGGATCCACCCTGCGCCAGAGGGGCACGAGCTGCTCGCCGAGCACGTGTTCCGCTACTTGAAGCCGATGTTGCGCAAGGATGCTGCGCGTTCCTGAGCCGGGAGGGCGGTCTGGAAAGAAAAAAGGCCAGATGCTTCTCGGAGAGCAACTGGCCCGGGTGACTGAAAACTGAAAG
>DASQEG010000297.1:0-2676 GCA_035633775.1 Bryobacteraceae bacterium | reverse complement strand
CACGAAGCCGCGGCAGCGCAGCACCGGTGTACGCGGTGTGATCTACAAACAACTTCATGAGCGCCGGGACCGAGTTCCACACAGACACGCCTGTACTCTCGACGAGGCTCAACCAGTGAGTGGGATCCAGCCTGCGATCGTGATCCGGGACGACGATGGCACCTCCAGCCGCCAGGAGACCGAAGACGTCGTAGACCGAGAGATCGAAGTTGAGCGCCGAAACAGCCAGCACCCGGTCGCTTGCACCCACACTGCAGCGGCGGTTCACATCAACTATCGTGTTCACAGCGCCGCGGTGATCGATCATCACGCCCTTCGGCAGCCCGGTTGAACCGGATGTGAAGATCACGTACGCCACATCATCCGGCCTCGCGGGGGACTCCAGAAGGTCGCCAGAGGCATGCGCCGAGTGTTCATCGATCACATGAACGGCGGCGGACGTCAGCGCTGCGATGCTGTCCTCCAGCCAGGGTTGCGTGAACACATGGCTGACCTGACCGTGCTCGAGCAAGTAGCGAATGCGCTGCTCGGGAAGGACTGGATCGATTGGAAGATACGCTGCCCCAGCGGCGACAATCCCGAGAGCTGCGGCAATCTGCTCCCACCCTTTGTCCATCACGATGGCGACAAGCTGGTTCTTGCCAACGCCGTGTTCAAGCAGCCTGCTCTGAACGAATGCTGCATGCGCGCCCAGCTCGCGGTACGAGACCTGTCGGCCGGTTGTGATCACAGCCGGTGCTTCCGGAGTTTCTTGTAGCTGTCGAGTGAAAAGGGAAAGCAACGTCTCATCGGACACAGGCGCCTGCGTCTCGTTCGCTACCTTCACCAGTTCGCGGGTGGCCGTCGGAAGCAGATCGATGACCGGCTCATTCCAGATTTCGTCCTCGTCGGCAAGACGGCGAACGAGGGTCCAGTATGCGGCGAACACCTCCTGGAGCAATCCCTGGGGATAAACATCCAGCACAACGTCCCAGTTGCAGAGCAGAGCATGATCGGCTTCCCAAACACCACAATCGAGCCAGACCTGTGATGTCTGCGTGACGCCATCCACCATCTCAATCGGGAAGGCAGGGTTGTAGTCGGGCACAGGCACCACGAGCGCACTGGTACACCCCACCGGCATTTGTGCGCTGGGTGCACGGCCCTGCGAGCGCGTCAGAGCCCGGAGAACATGAATGCCACTGACGTCGTTATGCTCCAGATCGTTCCAGAGGTCCGCCTGAATCTGCCGTGCACGCTCAAGGAACGTCCTCTGACCGCTGTTGTCGACACCGAGCATTGTCAGCGAGGTGAACTCACCGACAACCTGATTCACCTGCGGATGCATCGGATGACGGTTCAGGAACGTCAGGTTGAGTGAGAACTGCGGATTGCGGCTGTACTGAGCGAGCACCTCGGCGTAGGCCGCGAGCATGATGCCGGTTCCGGTGAGGCCCGTTGTGGAGCATCTCAGCTTTAACCTGCTCCAGGCTTCGGGCTCCAGCCGTGCATGCAGTCGCGTAAAGCGCGGCGCCTTCAGCGAAGAGGGACTGGCGGCCATGGGCAACTCCGGCGCAGGTGCCAGACGCGGGACGCGGCGTTCCCAGTAATCCAGTGCCCGCGTATACCGCTCAGTCTTATGGAGTGCCTGCTCAGCGAGCACGTAGTCGCGAAAGGTCATTTCGAGCTGCGGCAACTCAGCAGCCGGATCGAGATACAAGGTGACGAGTTCCTGAACAAGGGTGACGAAGCTCCAGACATCGAACACCAGTGCGTCGGTGCTGAAGTGAATTCGCGCCCTTTCCTCATTCAGAAGCGTCACGCGAATGTCGAACACCGGCCAGGTGTGCACGTCGAGCATCTGGTGCGACATCTCGGCGCGAACACCCGACAGAGCAGCATTCACATCTTCGAGCGAACGGCCGCGAAGGTCCGTGACTCTGATCGGGTAGTGGGGAACAGTGGGCAGCACCTGCTGCATCCCATCCGGCCGGACGACTGCCCGGAGCATGTCATGTCGCTCGATCAGCCGGTTCCAGATCTGTTCAAAACGGGCCGCATCCAGACGCAGCGTCTCCATCTCGTCGTAGCTGTGCGTCGTGACGTTGCCGAATTCGAACATCTCGTTGCGCCCCAGCCAGTAGGCCTGCTGCACCTCGGTTAGCGGGAATGGCTCAAACCGGTTCTCCGGATCCGGCGTGATGACAGGAAGTGCATTGACTGTGTCGTTGTACTCCGAGCCCTTTCCCTGAAGATCCGCGATGACTCCTGCCAGACCCGCGATCGTCGGAAACTGAAAAAGAGCGCTCAGCGACAGATCGACCCCGAAAGCTTTACGAGCGCGGGAGACGACCTGCATCGCCAGCAGCGAGTGGCCGCCGAGTGAGAAGAAGCTCTCGTTGACGCCCACGCGGCCCAGGTTGAAGATCTGGCACCAGATCGTAGCCAGCATCTCTTCAACCAGCGTGCGAGGTGCCACGAAGGCGTCGGCATGCGGATTATCGGGCGCGGGCAGGGCCTTTCGGTCCACCTTGCCATTGCGTGACAACGGCAAGGCATCCAACGTCACCCAGGCATTCGGCACCATGTACGCGGGCAGCGTAGCCGAAACGTGCTGCCGCAGGGCGTCAATGATGACCGAGCCATCCGACACTGCCGCGACGATGTAGGCGACGATGCGCTTGTCATTCGGAGTAT
>DASQEG010000296.1:0-4116 GCA_035633775.1 Bryobacteraceae bacterium | reverse complement strand
CTGTATAAGCCGATCGTGCCTGAGGTGTTGAAATCCAAAGTTTCGGTTTTCGTGGACCTCTCGAAGAAGAACGTCCTGCTAAGGCGCCATGCAGCAGCTCTGGAGCAAAAAAATGAGGAGTTGCAGCGCCAGATTGCTGAGCGCGTGCGCGCCGAGGAGGACGTGCGCCGTTTAAACTCCGAACTGGAGCAGCGGGTTCAGGAGCGCACACAGGAACTCAGCCGAACCAACGACGAATTGCGCCAGTTTGCGTATGTGGCGTCGCACGACCTTCAGGAGCCGCTGCGGACAGTAGGCAGTTATGCGCAACTGCTGGCGCGCCGCTATAAAGGCAAGCTGGACCCCGGCGCCGATGAGTTCATCGAGTACATTGTCGGCGGCGTCACGCGCATGCACGCCCTGCTGAACGACATGCTGGCATTCTCGCGGGTCACGCAGAACCAGAACAAGCCACACGAGCGGACCAGTCTCGACGCCGTACTGGAAGGCGTGCTGATGAATCTCGAAGTCGCGGTTCAGGAGGCCGGCGGTAATGTTACCTGTGGGCCCCTTCCCGAGGTAGTGTGTGACCCGACCCTGATTGGCCAGGTGTTCCAGAACCTGATTGGAAACGCGCTGAAGTACAAGAGTTCAGAGCCGCCTGTAGTCCACATCGACAGCACCGCGGGGCAGGGCGAGTGGACGATCAGCGTCAGTGACAACGGCATCGGTATCGATCCGCAGTACCACGAGCGCATCTTCGGCATCTTCAAACGGCTGCATGGGCGCGAGCTCCCGGGAACCGGCATGGGTCTCGCTATCTGCAAGCGAATCCTCGAGAAGCATAACGGACGTATCTGGTGCGAATCAGAGCTGGGCAAGGGCGCAACGTTTCGCTTCACTCTGCCCGCCTGATCTGCTGCTACTATGGAAAGGCTATGGCGATCCCGAATGTAAAGCGGTACCGGATCACCGCGCCCGATGGTGACACCGCGACCATCATGGCGGTGCTCCCGAAAGATGCTGACATTGATGCATACCTGAAGGACGCATCGTCACGGTTCGACTGGAAGGGCTGGAAGGAATCGAAGGCCAATCAGAGCAAAGTGCGCGTCGGTCAGCAGAAGCAGAAGAAGGCGAAGTAAGCATTCCGGCCACGAGCTTGGAAAAGAGGCGGCGCCAGTGCGTGCCGCCTTTTTCACGTTTGCACCCTCCAATCCGGTTCCGCATCTCATACCCATGGCTGAACGCCCCCCGCTGAACGGAATCCACCACGTTACTGCGATCGCGTCGGATGCCCAGACCAATCTGGATTTCTACGTACGCTTCCTTGGCCTGCGTCTCGTGAAGCAGACGGTCAACTTCGATGACCCGGGAACCTACCACTTCTATTACGGAGACAGGCTTGGCAGGCCCGGCACGCTGATAACGTTCTTCCCGTGGGCCGGAACAGGACGCGGCCGCGCAGGAGCCGGGCAAGTTTCGGCAACGGCTTTTGCTGTGCCTGCGGGCGCCCTGGAACTCTGGCAGCAGCGCGTCATGCGATATGGTGTGGACGCGTCTCAGGCGGAGTCTCCCTGGGGCGAACGAATACTTCGGCTGAACGATCCTGACGGCCTTTCACTGGAGCTGGTTGAGACTACAGCGGTGACACCGGAGGCCGAAGATGGTCTGGAGGTTCCCGCGGAGGCGGCTATCACCGGTATCGCAAGGGCGGAACTGCTCTCTTACCACCCGGAACAGACGCTGCAACTGCTGACGAACACGCTTGGTTACAGCAGGCAAGGCGAAACGGGCGATCTGGTGCGCCTGACAAGCGAATCCGGATCGTTGCTCGACGTGCACCTGCGTGCGGCTCCGCGTGGCCTCGGCGGCGCCGGAACGGTGCACCACATTGCCTTTCGAACTCCGACCGACGAAGCGCAGCAGAGCTGGATCGATACCCTGACCGATGCAGGCGTAGCAGTCACGCCGGTGATGGACCGGAACTATTTCCGCTCGATTTACTTCCGTGAGCCCGGGGGTATTCTGTACGAAATCGCAACAGACCCGCCTGGATTCACGGTGGATGAGCCGGCGGACGAGCTTGGGTCGACACTAAAGCTGCCGCAGCAGTACGAGAAGCATCGGGACCGCATTCAGCTGGCGTTGCCGCAAATTACGGTTCCCGTCGCCGGAGTAGCGTCCGAGTCGTACTGATGCGGTCGCGTTACACTGGCTAAGTTCGATGGGCAGCTCAACGAGGAACAATGGCCGAGCCGCTGTGTCCTCAGTCACCGAACTCGCAAGCAGCCCTCCATTACGGGATTGCCTCGGGTGGTTCGCCCGGGAGCGCGCCTGGATAAACCAGCAGCACCTGCAGGTCTGCCGTATCCCAGCCCCCACGTTCCTCGAAGGCCAGCGGGCGGACTGGATGGTGGAGCAGTTGCGCGGGCTCGGCTGGGACGCGCGCATTGACCGCGGCGGCAATGTCAATGCCACGCTTGAGTCCCGTGGGCCGCTGGTCGCATTAACGGCGCATCTCGATACGGTACTCGCTCCCCGGCACCCGGAAGACATTCGGGTCGACGCTGATGGTACGCTTCGCGGGCCGGGAGTTTCGGACAACGGCGCGGGCCTCGCGGCGCTCCTTGCCCTAGCCCGCGCGTGGACTACCTGCAGCCCCATCCAGGACACCGCAGCATCGGTACTCCTCGTGGCGAATGTCGGAGAGGAGGGCGAGGGCAACCTCAGCGGTATGCGATTTTTGTGCCGCCAGTCACCGCTGGCCGGTCGCATCCGTTCGTTCCTCGTTCTCGACGGCCCGGCCACGGACCACATCACGGCCCATGCGCTCGCAAGCCGGCGCTTTGAAATCAACTTCGCCGGGCCTGGCGGTCACAGCTGGAGCGACTTCGGAACAGCGAACCCGGTCCATGCCTTGAGCCGGGCTGTGACCTCGTTCATCGACAGTCCGCCCGCGCAAGCGGCCGGAGCACGCACGTCCTACAACTTCGGGGTGGTTGAAGGCGGTTCCACCGTCAACTCGATTCCAGCCGAGGCGCGCACGAAGGTCGACATCCGATCGGAAAGCACGGCCCGGATCGATGAGCTCGCGGGGCTGCTCGGCTCCTGTGTTGACAGTGCCGTGCAAGCCGAGAATGAGCGGGCGTCCGCAGGTCGTGTCTCTGCCCGCGTACGTGAAATTGGCTTCCGACCCGGCGGCAGACTGGCGGATGACGCACCGATTCTTCGTCTTGTCCGTGCCGTGGATGCTCACCTCGGAATTCGATCGCACGTCGATTGTGCGTCAACGGACGCGAACATCCCGCTCTCTATGAACCTGCCGGCACTCTCGATCGGCGCCGGGGGGCAGGGGGGCGGCGCGCACACCTCATCGGAATGGTTCCATCCGGATGGGCGCGAAGCCGGTCTGCGTCGTATTTTGCTTGCGCTGGCGATGCTGGTTTCGGACGCTGCATGACAGCAGCCGCCTCGTGGCGAGCTGAATTGGGGCTGGTGTTCGTTTCTTTCGTCTGGGGCGCGACGTTCGTGCTGGTTAAATCGGCGCTGAACGACGTATCGGCCGTGCTCTTCCTCGCGTTGAGATTCTCGCTGGCCGCCGTCCTGCTTGGGTTGCTGGCGTCCCTGCGTGGCCAGTGGCGAGACAGGTTCGGGTGGCGCGCCTTAGGGGGAGGAGCGCTAACCGGCACAGTCCTATATGCAGGGTATCTGCTCCAGACGCTTGGGCTGCGGCAAACCACGCCGGCATTATCGGGCTTCATCACCGGGTTGTACATCGTGCTGGTGCCGCTGATGGCGGGCCTTGTTCTGCGCCGTGTGCCGCGGGTATCGGAGTGGTCCGGGGTAGCCCTCGCTGCTCTGGGCATGGGTCTGATGAGCCTTCAGGCTACGCGCGAAACCCTCCAGATCGGCCCAGGCGAGTTGCTCACGACTGGATGCGCGGTAGCCTTTGCCATTCATATCCTGCTTCTGGATCGATTCTCGAAAGTAACGTCGACGGATCTGCTTTCATTTCTGCAGATCGCCTCGTGTGCCGGAATCGCTTCACTGACCTTCTTCTGGGTGGAACCGGTGGTGATTCGATGGACAGCGGCCGTTCTGATCGCCGTTCTGGTAACGGCCATTTTCGCCACC
>DASQEG010000295.1:0-7685 GCA_035633775.1 Bryobacteraceae bacterium | reverse complement strand
GAGCCCGGCAAGAGACTGTCGCTGGTATTTCTGGTGCTGTTTGCAGCCTCGACGCTCTATCTCACCTTTATAATCGCGCGGCCGTTCCTGACACCGATTCTTATCGCGACTTTGATTGCGATCGCGATCTACCCCGCCTTCCAGCACGTGAGCCGGAGAATTCCAAACCGCTCTGGCGCCGCCCTGGCGGCTACTGTGATCGTGCTGATCGCGATTGTCTTGCCGACGGTGCTGATTGTGGAGAGGCTTGCCCATGAGACAGCAGCGCTGTATGCGTGGCTTCACGAGAGGCAAGCTGTCGAGGGTGGGTGGCGCGAGTATTTTGGCACTCTCCTGGATCCGGCGTTGGAATGGACCGCGACGCGGACCGGCATGTCGGTGGAGCGGTTGCGCCAGATGGCGCTGGAGCGTTTACAGGGCGTAAATGCAGCACTCCTCAAATGGGCAAGGTCCATGCTGGTCAATCTCGGGGAAACGGTTGTGTACACCATCATCATGCTCGTCACGTTGTTTTTCCTGCTTCGCGACGGCGAGAGGATTCGCGACCGGATCGGCCGTCTGCTGCCGATCGAAGCACGCCGGTATCAGCAACTGATCGATACGATCTCGGCTTCGATCACGGCGAATCTGTACGGAGTGATAGCTGTCGCTCTGGCGCAGGCGACGCTCGGGTGCATCGGATATGCGATCGCAGGGTTGCCCTCCGTTGCACTGTGGAGCGTGGCAACTGCGATCAGCTCAATGATTCCCCTTGCCGGGGCGGCTTCGGTCTGGGTCGCAGGGACGGTGCTCCTGCTGATAACTGGAAACTGGGGCAAGGCGATTTTCCTGGCGATCTGGGGCGCTGGGGTGATCTCGACTGCCGATAACGTAGTTCGGCCGCTAGTCCTCAGCCGCGGGGTCAAGTTGCACACGCTCCTCGTATTCTTCTCGCTACTTGGCGGTGTAAGGGCTTTCGGCATCATCGGTCTGTTTCTTGGGCCCATAATCGTTTCCGTCGCCATGGCGCTGTTGGACATTCTGGAAGAAGAGCGGCAGGAGTGGGGACAGTCTCCGATCAGGATGCGCCCCGGGGATAACGGCCAGTAGCGGCGCTGGGTCCGTCCGTATGACGCTGTTGGCCGTTTAGTGACGCGTTACCGCGGGTCGCTCGGCGCAGAGCCGTGGGCCCTAAGAGAATGTGCTCCGCTCCGAAGCGGTCGGAGATCAGGCGCGACCTGTGCGGGTTCGGGGGACCGAAGCCGGATTGGGTCCTGAGAAGTCCGCCGTCCCTGGCTGAAATTCCTCGTAGGCTGGCGGCTACGAAGAATATAGAGAAGGCCCGCGGTCAGGCCGCGCATTACGGACGGTGTGCTCATTTGGTAGTATCGCGGTTCATCGTTCCGAACTGCCGGGCGCACATGCTCGCCGGGCGATCCGGTGTCATCTTGATTCAGCGGTGAGACAGAGTTCCAAGCTTTCCGGTACGAGTGCCTCGAAACACTCTAAATCGCGGAACTGGTTTATTCGGTTAACCACCGATGCGGTCACGCGGTCGCACCGCAAACCGAGATAGGAGAACGTGTCGTTTGTCGCTGAACCACTTGCGAGCTCGACGCGGCTGCGCAGCAACGTCCGGGCACGGTGCAGCCGAGTTGTTACACTCTCTTGGGTGATGCTTAGGCAGTCAGCGGTTTCAGCAACACTCAGATCCTTCAACTACTACCTCATCATCGGCTAATCCTGACAGCGCCTCTGGCAGCACCGGATCGCGTGACCTCTCGTGACCTAACAGAGTACTAACATCGCCCTCTGCTCCATCCATGAAGCCGTTCGCAAATTTGCTTGGAACTGACGAAGCCACGGTGCGGAAAGTGCTTATGAGTTGGAGTTTAAGGCGCAGTCGATCCTGGACGGAAACGTTTTTCGTCCCTACGGGAAATCGGCCCGGCCACCTTGCTTCCTCCACCCGAGGAACACGTTGTCCAAAGTTGATCGATGTGATCGATCACTATAGTCGCTATTTCGACCTCCGCCTCACCGAGGGAGAGAAGCGTCATCCAGGTGCGTTCGTAGCGTCACTTTGACCTTCGGACAGGGTCTGAGGTGACGTTGCGGGTCTGAGCCGTTATCTTCGTCGTGAGGCGCCGCCAGTCATGACCTTACTCGCCGCGCCTTGTCAATGGCGGTTGCTGGTCCACGCTGCACGCGGCTGGCGCGAAGGAACTCTCGCTGATGCGCTTGGGCACAGTTGCCGCTAAGGGCATGCGAAAGTAGACGGCGCAACTCCCTTTTCCGAAGTGCGGGCCACTGTGCCGAAGCATGCCCGAGCGCGCAATATCATCAGGTCATGAGATTCCCGACGAGACGCCAATTCATCGGCGCAAGTGCCACCATTCTCGGCGCGCAGGACAACCCGCGAAAGCTACGTGTTGGGATTGTCGGCGGCGGCTTCGGAACTGCGTTCTATTTCCACGAGCATCCCAACGCGATCGTTCAGGCCGTGGCGGATCTGCGGGCAGACCGGCGCGCAGCGCTGCAGAAGACCTATTCCTGCGGGAAAGCGTACGATTCTCTCACTGGCTTACTGAAGGACCGCCAGGTGGACGCTGTCGGACTCTTTACGCCTGCGCCTGATCATGCACGGCACGTCCTTGAGGTACTTGCGGCCGGCAAGCACGTGATGAGTGCTGTACCTGCCGCCATGACGATCGAAGAATGTGGGCGCCTGATCGAGGCTGTGAAGAAGACCGGGCTGACCTATATGATGGCCGAGACCAGTTATTACCAGCAGCTGACGATCTCCGCCCGCAAATTTCATCAGAACGGTGACTTCGGGCGTATCTACGCCTGCGAGAGTGAGTATCATCACTCCGGACTCGAGTCACTTTTCTTCGAGCGCGGCCAACGCTCCTGGCGTTACGGCTTCCCTCCCATGCACTACCCTACGCACTGCACCGCGCACTTGCTCAGCGTCACCGGCGAAAGGATTACAGACGTGACCTGCGTCGGATGGGGCGATGGCGATCCGATCCTCCGCGATAACGTCTACGGCAATCCCTTCTGGAATGAGACGGCTCTTTTCAAAACCGATAAGGGGACTGCATTTCGCGTACAGGTGTGGTGGAAGGGAGCTCATCGAGGCACCGAGCGGGCGCAGTTCTTCGGTGATCGGATGAGCTTCTTCTTCGATCACCCGAACGGTCTGGGCCCCACTGTGGTCCGCTGGAGCGTCGCTCGCGAGAAAGACAGCGGCGGCTTCGCCCGGCAACGCGCGGTGCTTGAGAAGTACGAAACGCCGACATGGTGGGCCACTGACATGCTCCCGCCAGCGCTCCGGCACGACAGCGGCCATGAGGGGTCGCACACGTTTCTCACACACGAGTTCGTGGACGCCGTGTTACGTGAAAGGAAACCCGCCATAGGCATTCACGAAGCGGTTGCCTACACCCTGCCCGGCATCGTCGCGCACCAGTCGGCACTGAGAGATGGTGAGCAGCGCAAGGTTCCGGAACTCACCTGACCCGCTATACGATACCTGAATGCGGCTTGCGGGTTCTCTGGTTCTAACGGCTGTGATTGCCGGGGCGCAGTCATTGCCGGACGGCATTCGCTTTCAGCAGGGCCGGGCATCGAACACAGTGCTGGTCGGGCAGACGACAGCAATCTATGGTGCACCGTCCGGCAAAGTCACCCGCGTACTCCTGACCCACGCACGACGCGATGTTATGTCAGGCAGGAGTATACCCGCAGTCGTCCCTGCGGCTGAGAAGGACCTGTTCGTGCAGCCAGGTAGATTTTGGGAGAAGCTGGAAACCACGCGTTTCCATGATTACGAGCAGCACACGACGAAGGGACCTGTGACGCCTGTTCCCCTGGAGCGGACGGTCTCGGACGGCGACACACTCGAGGCCGGCGGTGTTCGCATCCGGGTTCTCGCAACACCCGGATATACACGCGGAGCCGTTTCCTATCTGTTGGAATCGGGAGGGAAGCGGATCGCGTGCACGGGCGATCTCATCTATGGAGACGGACGGCTGTTCGATCTGTACAGCCTTCAGGACGCGGTTCCGGAGGCAAAGGCACGAGGTTACCACGGCTACGCTGCGCGCGCGGGGGACTTAATTCGCAGTCTGCGTGCAATAGCGAAAGAAAAACCGGATGTGCTGCTGCCCGCCCGCGGACCCGCGATCACCGATCCGCAGGCCTCTATCTCCCGTCTCATCGACCGCCTGCAGGCTTTCCTCAAAAGCCACTTCGAGACCGATGCACTGCGTTGGTATTGGGGCGAGGAAAATCACCGCATCCGGTCGCGGGCGGTCGAGCAGCCCATGGACGTACTGCCGATGGCCGAGCAATCGAAACTTCCCGACGATATTCTGGCCGTCGGCAACTCGCGGATCATTCTGTCGAAGACCGGGAATGCATTCGTCGTGGATGCCGGGTATCGAAACCTTCTCCCGGAGTTGCGCAAACTGCGTGATGCCGGACGGCTCCGAACGGTCGAAGCCATTTGGATCACGCATTATCACGACGATCACACCGATTACATCAACGACGTCGCGGCTGAGTTCCATTGTCCGGTTTACTTCATAGACGCAATGGCTGAGGTAATGGCCAATCCCGGAGGTTTTCGCCTCCCTTGCCTCACGACAAAAGAAGTGTCCACTTCCGGCGCTAAGCGTGACGGCGAAACGCTGGACTGGCATGAGTGGAGATTCACTTTCTGGCACTTCCCCGGCCAGACGCTGTACCACGGAGGGCTCGTCGCAAAGCGGGATCACGGCCAGGCGTATCTCTTCGTTGGAGACTCGTTCACTCCGTCAGGTATGGACGATTACTCCATGCAGAACCGGGTGATTCTGCGCGAGGGAGAGGGATATGAATTCTGTCTGCGCAGGATGATGTCCCTACCGGAAAGTACGTGGCTCCTGAACCAACACGTGGAGCCGATGTTCCGCTTCACCGGCGAGCAGCTGAAGCGCATGCTGGCCGAGCTTTCGAAGCGCTCCGCCGTGCTGGCTGAGTTATCGCCTTGGCGGGACATCAACTATATGGTGGATGAATCGTGGGCGCGCGTCTTCCCATACGGTTCGGAGATCCGGATCGGCGAAATGCTTGACGTGGAGTTGCGCATCACCAATCACGCGCCGGACCGGATGATCTACAGAGCTGACTGGAATGTTCCGGCGGGTCTGCAACTGATACGCGCAGACCGGGAGCGCCAAATTGCGTCCCGGCAGGAAGGGGTGCTGCGGGCTCGCTTCCGCGCAGTCAGTCGCGGATTGCACGTCGTTACCGCCGACCTGGTGTTCGACGGGCGCGAATGGAAGCAGTGGGCCGAGTCGCTCGTCCGCATCCGTTAGTTGTGAGTTTCAGGAGGTTGTCTACTCGGCGTTAACCCGGCAAGCTGAAGGCAGGCGACCTCAGCTCGTCCTGAGGAGGAGCCACGCAAAGCATGGCGGATTCGCTGTCACACTATGAGGATGGCCTCGAGCCGATCAGCCTTTTGACAGTGCTTCCATGACACTCAAGTCACCTTGCGCCGGCACGACACGGGTCACCTCAAAGCCAGATCTGCCTAAAAGGCTCCGGTACTCCTTCTCTGTTCGGTTTCGCCCTCCAGTGCGGACAAGCATCTGTAGGTCGCTCACCTTCGCCCGGCAAGGCTGGTTTGGACCGCACACCAGATCCTCTATAAGTAGGAGCCTACCTTTACCGCCCATGGCTTTTCGGCAGTTGGTCATGATAGATACAGAACGGTCATCATCCCAGTCATGAATGATGTACTTCAACACGTAAACATCGCCCCCGCTCGGGACTGACTTCAAGAAATCGCCTCCGACAAACTCGCACCGGGAGGCAACCTTCTGATCTATGGTCGCGCGCGCGGCCTTGGCTACATGCGGAAGATCGAATAAAATGCCGCGGGTACCTGGGTTGGGCCGCAGAATGGCGGAGAGTAGCTCACCCGCGCCTCCACCAATATCGACAACAGTCTGGGCGGAAGAGAAATCGTACACGCGCGCTACGGTATCTGCAGACCTGCGCGTGCCCTCGGCTTGAAACTCGTCGTAAAGCCGAGCTGCTTCAGGATGCTCAGCAAGCCAATCGAACGTGCCTTTCCCGTAAAGGTGATCAAACGCGGTCTCTCCGGTTGTCACGCTATGGAGTAGCGCACCCCAAGGCCGCCACATCCAATCCTCGCCCGCCACTACTGCGGACGTCCGCATCGATCCTGGCACCCCTGTACGCAAGAGTTCAGCCGTTGGTGTCAAGCGGAATCGCATACCTTCCTCTTCAGCAAACACTCCACGTCCAGCGAGAGTACGCAGCAGCCGGTAGAGGGAGTCGGGATGAGTCTTCGTTAAGGTCGCGAGTTGCTCCACCGTTCGCGGACCATCTTTCAGATGATCTGCAAGTGCTAACTTGGCGGCGACGTGAACCATTTGCGTGAGGCGGTAGCCATCGAGCAGAGTCCTCATTGTTTGTTGGGGGTCCTGAGCGGCGACTCCGCCTGGCGAGACCTGAGCCGGTGCGGCAGAAGCGGTGAGTACCGCCGCGCTTCCGAGGGCGGCCTCCTTGAAAAGACGCCGGCGAGATTTACCCTTGGGCACGAATCCATCCCCCTCTGTCGCCTGGCTCTCGGCTGAGCGCCGCGGCGCCGGTAAGTATAACGCATGTTGAACTCAACGCTCTCGTTCAGCGCTGAAGATATGCGCACTCAAGCAGATGGACGAGGTGGCCATACTGCCGGACAGCAGCACCGGCAGGCCCGACGTCGCCCGCGACCTCCCAATGTTGTTTAACATCGCAGGCGGACGGCGACGGCCATGCAGGTTAAGCTGAGCGGCGGTCCGCCCTCGGTCATACCGTACTTGCTAAACAGGTTCGTAAAGAATTCCATATCAGGCAACTGCCCCGGCGCAGTGCCTGCCGATAGCATCCGCATTCATGCGGCTGGATGTCAGAGAAGGCAATCCTTGAATGATCATCAATCGCCACGTGGAGGAACTCCCGGCCAATGCCCGGAGCACAGCGGCGGCGATCGCCCGTGCGATGGCCAACAACTCCGATTCTGGCCAGCTTTCGATTTCCACATGAAGCAGATCGCCCGGTGACTCGTGCTCGTAGCGCTCGACCGGTTCAGCCGGCTTAAAGCTAACCGCCGCAGGATGCGGGACACCGTAGCCGTCGACAGCTCTGTTGTCAGGGCAATGCGATCGCAGGTCCAGCGCAGGCGACGCAACCGCTCAACCTCCGCCTCGATCACCCCAAGTGCGCCGCGGTGAGCCATCAGGTCGCGAAGACCGATGCCGGAGGCCCTGCACTCCTTCAGCCCGGAAGCGAGCCACCCACTTGCGAACCGTCTTCCCAGACACTGCAAACGCGCGAGCTACTGTCCTGATGACCTGACCTTCAACAACCACCTCTGAACCACTACCTCTCGACTGTGGGGCGTCAGTGGGGCTTCTGGTGTATGTCCACCCGTCCTCCTCGGGATTAGCTAAAGTCGGCTAACTTCAGCTTGCCCGGTTTAGGCCGGAGTGGACACCTCCTGAAGATTCACAACCAGGCGGACGTGTGCATCCGGAACGCTGCGCCGTCGTGCCCGGACTCAACGAGAGTTCGGCACAACGATCTCTGCAAAGAGTCTGAAGAAGATCCGTTATCGGGACTGACCGTAGCTACGGTGAAAGCTGGCT